>NZ_CAXBAE010000006.1:0-206844 GCF_963973825.1 uncultured Haliea sp. | reverse complement strand
TTCCTGAAGATCAAAGCCGCCTTCCCCGGAAATGCGCGATGAACCTTTTTTTTGCCTGATTTTTGGCGACTCCTGCGAATATCGCCGGCTGTGATTGCGGCTGGTGCGGTCTCTGTCTTTTCTGCTTTACTGTGCCTTCGGCGATGGCTTCATGGGTCAGGGCATGTATTTGTGGCAGCAGGACTGGATTGGCGAGCTTCCCGGAGAGGTGCAGGAACAGGTTCTTGCGGGCATGCCTCGTCGGCACTATCACAGCGGTGAGACGATCTACCGCTGTGGCGACGCTGGCGATGAGTTGTACCGCGTTGAACAGGGTGTTGTGCGTATCTACAACGTCACTGATGCCGGTAAAGAGCTGCTTTATGACCTGTTCCCGCCGGGGACCTGCTTCGGTGAGTCCAGCCTGATTGACGATGATGTTCGACCGCACAGCACCCAGGCGGTTGGGGAGGTGGTCCTCCGGGTCCTGTCGCGCAGTCTGTTCCAGCAGCTCTGGCGTACGCACGAGGAGATACCCTGGGCGGTTGCGCGACTGCAAACGGCGAGGGCGCGGCGTTTCTACCTCATTTATGAACAGGTCAGTCTCGGCGTCCTGTGTCGACGTGTCGCACGCCGTCTCTACGGGCTGGCGCGGACTGTGGGTCGCAAGCACGAGGATGGCGGGATTCATTTTGATATCCGTCTCACCCAGGAGGATATCGGGGCGCTGGTGGTAGGTTCCCGCCAGTCGGTCAACAAGGTGCTGCGTCAGTGGCAGGAGGATGGGATGATCGACCTGACCTATGGCTCGTTGCTGATTCGTGACCTTGACGCACTGGAACAACTGGCGCTGGAAAACGACTGAATCCACATCCAGATTATCGCCTGGCTGACAGTCTTGCGATGGGATATAACGTATTGTCGCCACAGTCGGAGCTGCTGCAGGGCAACTCCTCCCGCGGATACGTCGCCAGCGACGGCGACACGAACAATAAGGAATCGCCATGAACGGTGCAGAAAGTCTGATTCAAACCCTGGTCAACGGTGGTGTGGATGTCTGTTTCACCAACCCGGGCACCTCCGAAATGCACTTTGTGGCTGCCCTGGATGAAGTGGATGGCATGCGCTGCGTGCTGTGCCTGTTCGAGGGCGTCGCCAGCGGGGCAGCGGCGGGTTACGCCGCGATAGCAGGCAAGCCTGCGTCCACGTTGCTGCACCTCGGGCCGGGGCTGGGGAATGCGCTGGCCAATGTCCACAACGCGAAAAAAGGCAACCTGCCCATGGTGAATATCGTGGGCGATCACGCCACCTACCACCTGCAATACGATGCGCCGCTGACGTCCGATATCGCAGGCATCGCAGGCCCGGTGTCGCACTGGGTGCATGCGACAGGCGCCGCAGCAGACATCGCCCGGGATGGCGCTGAGGCTATTCGCCAGGCCGGCCGGGGTCAGGTAGCCACGCTGGTGCTGCCGGCCGATGTGTCCTGGGGTGACAACCCCTCCGGTGCAGCTGATGCGCAGGTCCCTGATGCCGCAACTCCCGTACCCGAGGACCGGCTGGACAAGGCCGCCAGCATGTTGGGGAACGGCAAGGCCACCGCTATCATGCTCGGCGGCCGTTGCGTCAGCCAGGCACAGGGAGAGCTGGCCAGCAGATTGGCCCAGGCCACGGGTGCCCGCGTGCTGACCGAGACCTTCCCGGCCCGGGTGCGCCGCGGTGCCGGAACCGCGGCGATTGAACGTCTGCCCTATCTGGCGGAGCTGGCGATCGCGGAACTGGAGGGTACGGAACAGTTGCTCCTGTTGGGCGCCAAAGCGCCGGTGTCTTTTTTCGCCTACCCGAATGTGGCCAGCGTGCTGTCGCCGGAGGGCTGCGACATCCTCAGTCTGGCAGGCCCGAACGACGACATTGAGGGCGCATTGCAGGCTCTTGTCACGCGTGTGGGCGCCGCCAGTCAGGCGCCAGCGCTGCGTGAGCTGCAGTTGCCCGAGGCGCCCACGGGCGAGCTCAATGCGGGCACCGTCGCCCAGGCGTTGGCCTGTTACCTGCCCGAGAACGCCATCGTGGTTGATGAGGGCATCACCTCCGGGCTGGCCTGTTTTCCCGCGACGGCGCATGCCCGGGCCCACGACTGGCTGAACCTGACCGGTGGCGCTATCGGGTGGGGGCTCCCGGCGGCCGTGGGTGCGGCGATCGCCGCGCCGGAGCGCAAGGTGCTCTGTCTGGAGGGTGACGGCAGTGCCATGTACACAATTCAGGCGCTGTGGACCATGGCGCGCGAGCAGCTGGATATCACCGTGGTGCTGCTCAACAACGGCAAGTACAGCGTACTTGAGGTCGAGTTTGCACGCACCGGTGCCCGCGGGGGCAAGCCGGGGCCGAAGGCGGCCAGCTCGCTGGCCATTGGCAACCCCGGCATGGACTTTCAGGCGATGGCGGCCGGTATGGGTGTGCTGGCCACGGTGGCAACAACTGCGGAGGCGTTCAATGAGCAGCTGGCGTCAGCGATGGCGGGCAGGGGCCCGCGTCTGATAGACGCCCGTATCCCGCCGCTGGATCTGAACTGGTAAGGTCTTGCCCGGGGCCGTCTGGCGCATGGGCAAAAGGTCTACAGTGCAGGTCTGGGCTGCAGGGCACCTCGTAAGTTCCTGTGCCGTTGGGTCGTCGATCCAACATATCTGGTAACTTGCGAGGTTCCATCATGCGATTCATTACGAAGTATCTGTCCCTGGCCGCGATCAGCGGTCTGCTTCTCACGTCTTTTGCCGCGACGGCAGGTGATCATGAGCACCACGGGTCAATGGCCAAGCCGACGATTGTAGAGATCGCGGTCGGCAATCCGGATTTCTCCACGCTGGTCGCCGCGTTGCAGGCGGCTGGCCTCGTTGAAGCCCTGTCTGGCGAAGGTCCGTTCACCGTATTTGCACCGACCAACGCTGCCTTCGCGGCGTTGCCGGCCGGCACGCTGGATGATTTGCTCAAGCCCGAGAACAAGGATCAGCTGACGGCTATCCTGACCTACCACGTGGTATCCGGCAAAGTGATGGCGGCTGATGTGGTCACCTTGACGGAAGCGACCAGCCTGCAGGGCGACACCATTGCCGTATCGGCATCCGATGCCGGCGTGAAAGTGGATGCCGCAAACGTCACAGCGACGGATATCAGCGCCTCCAATGGCGTGATTCACGTCATCGATGCGGTGATCCTGCCCAACAGCTAGCATCTGCTGCTACCGATGGTCTATCGGGACTATCGGTAGCACCCCTCCCTGTTTACTGGTCGCTCGGCGAATCCACGTTCCTTGCGCAGGGCGTTCTGCCCTGATTTTGTAGTTAAGCGCATCGCGTCGTATCATGTGGAGCTGCAACACGGCTGGAGGGAGAAGAATGCTCACACTCCGATATCTCCTCGTTTTACTTTGTACTGCCGTATTGGGTGCGTGCAAGATTTCAATCTCGGTGCCTGAAGGGGGTTCTGTCACCACCCGCTCCGGGTCACTCAGCTGTCCCGGCGGCGAAACCTGTGTCGTTAACGTGGTAGATCTCCTGTTTGATGAAACCTTTGTCGCCCGGCCTGCGGACGGCTACCGCTTCGAAGGATGGCGCAAGCAACACCGGGGTCTCTGCGGTGGTACAACTGCCCCCTGTCGCCTGTTCACCTCGGGGTTTGCAGGCAATGATGCGCTGATGGCCTTCCTCGCCAGCGACGAGGTCTTCTTCCTCAACCCGGTGTTCGAGGCCGCCTCTGGCAATGACTATGGCACGCAGCCGTTAAGTGCCTGTTTCAGTCCGGATCTTTTCCGGCAAGGTACGCGGTTCGTGTCTGAGTACCGCAGGCCAGGGCCCGGTGGTGGCTATTTTGTTGCCGAGTTCGATCAGGTGATTGACGGCACGGGGCTTTTCCAGGGTAACCCTGCTATCCGCATGCGGCTGGAACAGCGCAGCGAGGGGGAGCTGTTGGCCACCAATTTGACCTGGTTTTCGATCAACCTGGGAGCCCAACGGTTGCAATATTATGGCAGCGAGGTCGAAACCGCTCAGCCTCCGCTTACGTCGGCAACGTTGACACTGGCGCCGTTCAAACTCAACCGTTGGGATTTGGCGGCAGGGCAGAGCTTTCAGCAGAATTATTCTTCGACGCTGCAGGACAGCCGTGGTAGCTCTTCAAGCCAAACCGTCGAACTGAAGACCACTTACCTGGGCACGGAGACCATCACCGTGCCGGCTGGCACTTACACGGCCTGCCGGGTACTCGAGGAGTCGGTGGAAACTGGCGGTACTGGCGTTCCCGCTCGCTCCTCGGAAACACAGTGGTATGCATTGGGCACTGGAATATTGTTGCGCTCGGAATCCGAGGATTCGTATCAGGAGTTTTTGCGCGGCGCGATCAATGGGGTCCCACAGTGATCCGATTGCACCAGACTCACCCGATTTGAGCCGATCAAGCATTTCCCCGTTTCTACGGCCACTCCTTTCGGGAGAAGTAGTGCTGCGTTGAAGCCTGTTGCCGGCCGATTCCCGAGGGCTGCATCGGTTGGCAGGGCTCCGTGTGCGCACCCCGCCACGAACGCCGATTTCTGAGCGGTTGAAAATTTTTTACGCACGCTATGCATCTTTTGCTCTTCCGGGGGACGTAACGCCAGTGAAATCCCGGAATTGGCAGGAGATGCACATGCAAAAACTGGTACTGGCGGCTTCGGTCGCGATGACGTTATCGCTCCACGCGGGGGCGTCCAGCCACCGCGAGGCCCCATTCATCACGAAATATCCGCAGGTCGACGCCACGGATTTCTATCTCTTCATGAGTTACGAGCCCGCCCGATCGGGTTACGTTACGATGATCGCCAACTATATCCCGCTGCAAGCGGCGTACGGTGGACCAAACTACTTTCCACTGGACAGCAACGCACTCTACGAAATTCACGTCGACAATGACGGGGATGCGGTCGAAGACAAGACTTTCCAGTTTCGCTTCAGCAGCAACGTGCCCGCTGGTGGCGTAGTCCCCCTGACCATTGGCGATAAATCGGTCACGTCTGTACTGCGCAATATCGGGCCGGTATCCGCTGACAGCGCGCCCGGTTTAAGCCACTTCGACACGTATAGCGTCGATATTGTGGAAGGCGCGCGCCGCAGCAGCGGCGAGTCAGTCACTGATGCGCGCAACGGCAGCGCAGAATTTGGCAAGCCATTCGACTACGCGGGGACCAAGACGTTTGGCGGTCCCGGCAGTTACGAAACGTATGCTCGCAGCTTTGTGCATATGATTGATATCCCGGGCTGCAATCAACAGGGACGGGTTTTCGTTGGACAGAGGTATGAGGCGTTCAAACTGGCGCTGGGGGAGATTTTTGATCTCGTCAATTTTGTGCCCGTGGAGGGCGACAGTGCCCCGGGAGCTGGTGATGGCGGGGGATTTCCGGGTGGCATAACCCAGGACCCGGCGCGGAATGTCCTGTCACGCCACAACGTCACCTCCATCGCACTGGAGGTGCACCGCGAGTGTCTTGCGGGAGACGAGGGCATCATCGGTGCATGGACGACGGCGAGCCTGCCGCAGGCAACGATCCTGAATCCACAAGCGACGCTTGAAAAACCCGAGGTTGGTGGCGGAGCATGGACCCAGGTCTCAAGGCTCTCCGCCCCGCTCGTGAATGAACTGGTCATCGGTTACGACCAGAAGGACAGGTTTAACGGAAGCCGACCTGCAGACGATGGACAGTTTGCAGACTTTGTCACGAATCCGGTGCTTCCCGCGATTCTTGATACGTTGTTTCGCGATGCCGTCAACGCAACGCTCGGCACATCGCTGACAACCCTGGCGCCGGTGAACCTTCCGCGCACGGACCTTGTCGCGGCCTTTCTCACCGGATTTGCCGACGTGAACCAGTTTTCCAATGCTGTGCCAGCGGAAATGTTGCGACTCAACACCATGGTTGAACCCACCCCGCGTTCACAGCAGCAGCCTCTGGGGCTTGCTGCGGGTGATCTTGCGGGGTTTCCCAATGGCAGGCGGCCTGGCGACGATGTGGTGGATATCGCGTTGCGCGTGGTGATGGGCGCGCTGTGCCACGACTTGCCGTTGGGCCCCGGGGGATCAGGTGTAAACCTCGGTTTCTGCCTGCCAGAGGACGCGGCGATCGGCAATGTCGCCCTGACCGACGGTGCGCCACTGTCTGCGTCGGAACTCGACAACCGCTTTCCGTATCTGCTGGAACCGTATCCCGGTAGTCCCGCTGACGCGCCGCTGCCAACACCGACGTCCTGACAGGCAGAAGGAGTTGTGTTTATGAGACATTCATGTGCGATTCTGCTCGTTTCCCTGTTCCTGGTTGCTTGCTCAGACGGCGGTGACCGGGTGGTAGTCCCGGCTCCACCGCCGGGCGGACAGCCGCCCGTGGCGCCCGAGCCGCCGCGCCTGCAGAGTTTTTCCGCCTTTGTGCGCGATGTGTTTGCCGATCCTGCAGACGCGTCGCCGCGTGACATCAACGATCTGGAGTTTGTTTCTGATGCTGAGGATGACGATTTCGCCGACCTGTTGCGTTAGCCTTGTCGCGCTCCTCCTGCTCGTTCTCGTCCAGCCGGAGGCTGATGCGCACAGTGTGCATCGACACACTGGCGCGGAAGCAGACTCGACGACCGGTGCGGCTACGCCACGGGATCTGCTGCAACGCTACTCGGTGTCTGGTGACGATCATTTGCTGGCCGTGGCCAGGCAGGCACTGGCAGACAGCACGGGTGCAAGTGCCGCAGAAAAACTGCTGTACCTCGCCTGGCTGGCGCAGGCGGAACACGATTTTAAGCAGGCCAGCGTTCTCCTGGGACGCTTGCTGGCCGAGCAACCCGGCAATGGCCAGGCATGGTTGTTGGAGGCTGCCGTCGCCCAGGTTGTGGGGGATATTGATCGGTATCGAAGGGCGTGTTCGCGAGTGGCACTGAGTATTTCGCCCATGGCCTCGGTCACCTGCTTTGCGCGTCAGGCTGTTTCGCTGGAAGAGCGCAGACGCGCCTACGAGAGGCTGCAGGACCTGACCGCAAACACCGATGACGTCAACCTTATGGCGTGGCACTTTTCGGTGAGAGCTGAACTGGCGTGGAGTCTGGGCGAGATGGCTGCGGCAGAGCGGGACCTCCGCTACGCGATCGCGGCAGTTCCCTCAGTACAACGGCGTGCCGCACTGATGGATTTGTTGTTGCAGCAGCAGCGCTACACAGACGCACTCGCGGTTGATCCCGCGGCACACGCCGTCCCGGCGATTGCGGTGCGACAGGTGCTCGCAAAGCGCGGCCTTGGATTTCCCGTTGATCTCACTGTGCGCACTATGGATCTGCGCTTCAAAGAATGGTTGGACGCAGGCGATTACCGGCACGCTCGCGAGATCGCGATGTTTTATCTGGATGTCCTGCCTGATCCGGAGCTGGCCTATGATGTTGCGCGCAGAAATGCGAGACTGCAGCGCGAGGCCGAGGATATGGCGCTTCTCGCCAGGGCAGAGGGCATGCAGTAGCGGATGACACATCAGGCTGAGTTGGAAGTCATGCTGGCGCGGAGCGCGCTGGGGGACAGAGACGCCTTTCAGAGGCTCTACGAGGCGACGGCACCGCGCGTCTACGCCGTGCTGCTCAGCATGCTTCGTGACTCAGCCCTGGCCCAGGATGTGATGCAGGACGCTTACGTCAAGGTGTGGGGGCAGTCGCGCGACTACCACGCCGACCGCGGTCTGGTACTCTCCTGGATCATCGCCATCGCTCGCTATCGTGCGCTGGACTTGCTCCGGGCCTCGAAGCGACGGGATGCCCTGGAAATGGAAGCTGTCCAGCAGCAGTCGCTGACTGAGCCCACTCAGGAAGGGTTTTCGGACCTTCTTCAGGAATGCCTCGGCAAACTGGCAGACTTGCAGCGCCGGAGTATAGTCGCCGCATTTGTTAACGGCTTCACCCATGAAGAACTGGCGGCCAGGGAAGCGACCCCTGTGGGTACGGTAAAGAGCCGGATTCGGCGCGGCATGCAGCGGCTGAGAGAGTGTTTGCAACAGTGAACTACGAGAGCGCAAGGCTGGTCGACCTCCTCGCGGGCGAATATGTTTTGGGGACTCTCCGCGGTGGCGCACGACGCCGTTTTGAGCGCCTGCTGCACAAGCGGCCGGATGTGCGTAGCGCTGTGTGGCGTTGGGAGTCCTCCCTGGGTGAACTCGGCCTCACGCTGGCTCCCGTGTCACCACCCTCGGCTGTGTGGTCGGCCGTTGCGCGCCGCATTGAGCCTGCGGATCTGCACCCTGCCTGGTGGCGCTCAATAGGACTCTGGCGTGCCTGGAGCCTGGCAGCCAGCACGGCGCTGGTTGTTCTCCTGGTGGTGTCTTCCCCGTTCACCACGTCCCCGCCGCCTCCTGATTCTGCGCCCGATCACGTCAGTGTGATCGGGGATGGCAGCGAGCCCCTCTGGTTACTCAGTGCAAACCTGGAGACAGGGGCAATCACAGCACGTGCGGTAAACGCCGTAGCGGCCGATGTCGATAAAGTCTTCGAATTGTGGATGCTGCCCGAGTCCGGACCTCCAATTTCAATGGGGCTGCTGCCGGTGGGTGGTGAGTCAGTGACCCGCTCGCTGCCCGCGGGACTGCGAGCGCTGCTCAGGCAGTCCAAGGGTATCGCGGTAAGTATCGAGCCTGCCGGGGGTTCGCCGACCGGCGCGCCGACCGGCCCAGTGGTGCACACGGCCCGGGTAGTCTCTCTGTAGCCCTTGGAACCCGTGGTGCACCAAAAGTGTGCAATTCGGGTCGATAAAGCATACCGCCAGTGGGCATACACATGCGCTGACAGGCAGAGCGGAGTGCTACATTGAGTCCCGTTGCCGGCCGCTCACCGAGGGTCGCAACAGACACTGTTAACGAGACCCGGTTTGTAGCCGGGCGAGTGAAGGGATCTCTGTATGCCACGCCCCAACAACCCTATCAGTACCGACGAACAGCGCGCCCACGAATTGCTGGCGCTGGAGTATTTCAACCACCCGGAGATTGTCAGCGCACGTGAGGCGGTGCGGACATTCTGGTTGGAGCACGCTGCACCCAGTGATGCCATGCGTCGCGCATTTGCATGGGCGTTTGAGGAAGTCATGTTCGGCGCCACGGTCTGGGCGCTGAACCAGGACCCACTGTATCCCAAGGTCATCACCATCAGCCGCCTGCCGCACACGGTAGCGGGAAAGCGTATCCCCGGCAGCCGCTGGGGCATCGACAATCCTGACTCGGTGTACCGGGTGATTCCCATCAGCGGTGCGGAGCGCTACGTGATTCGAGGCCGGGTTTCCGAGCCGCGTCTGGTGGAAAACTACTTCACACTGTGGGACCCCACCATGAAAACGGTAGGACTGCTGGATGGCAAACAGCTGAAGGTGGATGCGGAGGGATATTTCGAGATCACGGTGGACGGGAGTCCGGCGGCTGGGCGCGCCAACCACGTACAGGCGCCGCCAGAGAGCCATGAATTCTACATACGCGACGTGATCGCCCGCTGGGGAGAAGATCGCGTCAATGAACTGTCTATCGAGCGGCTCGGTTCGCCGCCCGCGCGGGCGCCGTTCAGCGAAGCGGAAAACCTCGAGCGCATCAAGACCTACATGCGCCGCTGGGCCACAGAGACCACACGCTGGAATCGTCAGGCGATGGACAAGCCCGCCAATGGTTTTGAGTTCACGATTGATCGCGACAGTGACGGCGCGTTGCGCAACCAGATTTATATCATGGGCTACTTTCGGCTGCCGGACGCGGATACTGCCATGGTGCTGGATATCAACCTGGGTGGCGCGGACTACTTTATCGCACCCATCACCAACATCTGGGGCACGACCAATCGCATCACCGACCGCAATGGCTGCCTGAATCGACATCAGTCTCTGGCCAATCCGGACGGCACCCTGACCTATGTCCTGAGCCTTACCGACCCGGGCGTACACAACTGGCTCGATCCCTCAGACCTCGACGAGGGTATCCTGACCCTGCGCTGGGCCGAGTTCGCCGGTGGGGAGCCGGGTGCCGATCTGTCTGTACAGCAGCGGCTGGTGCCCCTGGCCGACGTGCAGCAGCATGTCTGCGAGAATCAGCGCATGACCGCGGCGCAGCGCGCGGAGCAGCTGCGCGAGCGGGCCGCGAGTTACGCGTGGCGACTGGAGGAATGAGCATGCCCGTAGTGCAGGATTCAGTGTGGTTGATTTCCGGGTGTTCCACCGGCTTCGGGCGCGAGATAGCGCGGACGGCCCTGGAGCGTGGCGCACGGGTGGCAGTGACGGCGCGGCGTCCCGAAGCGGTTGCCGATCTGGTAGAGGCCTGGCCGGAACGCGCGGTGGCGCTGGCACTGGATGTAACCGACCAGGGTTCCATCGCCGCCGCGGTTGCCGACACCGTCAGCACCTTTGGCCGTATCGATGTGCTGGTCAATAACGCCGGTTATGGTTACGTGGCAGCGGTGGAAGAGGGAGAGGATGCGGCGGTTCGCGCCATGTTTGAAGCCAATTTCTTTGGTGCGCTCGCACTCACGCAGGCCGTGCTTCCCCATCTGCGCGAGCAGGGCAGCGGCCATATCATCAACAACTCGTCCCAGGCAGGTATCATGGCCAACCCGGGCACAGGCTTTTACAGCGCCTCGAAGCACGCTCTCGAGGGTTTGATGGAGGCGCTGGCGAAGGAAGTGGCGCCGCTGGGGATCCGGGTGACCTCGGTGCAGCCGGGCGCATTTCGCACCGACTGGTCCGGCCGTTCCATGCAGCGCAGCGGCGTGCGGCTGCCTGCCTACGAAGAGCATGTGCACAGCCGCCTCGATATGATCGCGCAGATGGATGGCAAGCAACCGGGCGATCCCGTGCGCGCTGCCGGGATCATGGTCGACCTGTATGCCATGGAGGATCCGCCGGTGCAGCTGCTGCTGGGCGCCGGTGTTCTGGCGGCGTACCGCGACAAGCTTGGCGCGCAGCACGCCAACCTGGAGCGCTGGCAGGCGCTGACGCAGGCGGCGGATTTTCCGGCGGATGAGGGTCAGGGCACATAGTTTCTAAGGTGTCCGGCAGTTGGCGGCACCGCAAAGCTGTATTAAGCTGGTTGCGTCCCATTCACAGGAGAGCAGTGCCCCATGGCCGGTAAATATGACCTGAAGAAAAGCCCCAGTGGAAAGTTCATGTTCAACCTGAAGAGCGGGAATGGGCAGATTGTCCTCACCAGCCAGCTCTACGACAGCCGCGCCGCGGCGGAAAAAGGGATTGCCTCGGTACGCAAGAATTCGCCTGAGGATGGCCGCTATGAGCGCAAGGTGGCGACCAGCGGCGAAACCTACTTTGTGCTGAAATCCGGCAACAGCCAGGTGATTGGCAAGAGCCAGATGTACAAGAGCAAGGCTGCGATGGAGAACGGTATCGCCTCGGTGAAGAAGAACGGCGCCGAGGCCGGCGTGGTCGATAACACCGCCTGAGGCTACTCCAGCCCGGCCTGGCGGGCGGCAGTATCGGCCCATTGCACGGCTGACATGTAAATGTCAGCCAGTTCCAGTGCGTTCAGGTTGCGAAAATCCACAGCGCCCGCTTCACCGGCCTCCAGGCTGAGGGCACAGCTCAGGGCTTCTCCCCGATCGCCGAGTCGCTGTACCAGCGCTTCCTGCAGTTCCTCGGGCAGGGGCAGGTATTTCAGCGCCTCTTCCAGCGGAACATCGAGCAGTGCGTCCAACACGGAAAACAGGCCGACGGTGAAGTAGCTGTCGGCGTTGGGCAGGCCACAGTGCTGCGCCAGCAGTTCGCAGAGCCGTCCGCGCACCAGGCCCATGGTGACAATCTCGTCGGCTTTGCCGTCAACCCCGCTCATGATGTAGAGCACGACCCAATTGCGGATGGTGCCGCGCCCCAGGTATACGATCGCCTCCTTGATGGATTCGATCTTGCGGTTCAACGCGTTGGCGGCGGAGTTCACGTAGGCCAGGGCCCTGACGCTGAGGCCGACGTCCTGGCTGATCAGGGTCTGCAATTCTTCGAGGTCGGTGTCCGGGTCGCTGATACGCGACAGCAGGCGCAGCAGCGCAATCTTGTTGGTGGGCAGTCGCTTGCCGCTGACGATGCGCGGGCGCGCAAAGAAATAACCCTGGAAGTAATCCACCCCCAGCGCCTTCAGGGTCTGGAACTCCTCTTCGGTTTCCACCTTTTCCGCCAGGACCTTGCAGCCATATTGCTTGATGCGATTGATCTGCGTTTCCCAGTTCGCCTCCGGCATGGCGCGAATATCGATCTTCACGGTGTCGATGTGCGGCATCAGGCGGTCATAGGCTTCCGACTCGACGACGTCATCGAGGGCGATCTTGAAGCCGGTTTCACGCAAGGACTGGACCCCCGCCATAACATCATCGTCAGGCACGACATCTTCGAGAATCTCCAGCATCACCCGCACCGGGTCGATAGGCAGCAGGTCGGGGTCCAGCAGGAACTGGCGCGGCAGGTTGATGAAGGTGATGTGCCCGCGTGACAGGCGATCAATGCCGATTTCCATCGCATTGGTGAGTACCTGCGCGGTGGCGGCGTCGCCGTCGAGTTCTTCGGGCGCGCTGTTCTCAGCCGATGAACGGAACAGCAACTCATAGGCGTAGAGTTTCAGGTTCCGGTCCAGAATCGGCTGTCGCGCGAGGAAGAAATGATTCTTCAAGAAACTCCTCCCTGTGTTTCCGTTGGCGTAAGGTGCGGCGAAGTATAGCTTAACGGGGCCGTCTGCGCCGTTGGCGTGCCGGGACTGCGACACAGATCACGCTCCGGGGCGCGCGGCGCCGGTGCGTCGGTCCCCGGTGCGCAACGCCGCTGAGACCCTCAGGGCGCGGGCCCCGTGACGATGTCGACGCGGCGCAGGCTGGCGCCCGCCAGCGGGTAGCCGATGGGGCTGTCGGCGGGGTAAGTCCCGGCGGGCGAGCCGGTATCCACGCCCACATCGAAGGTCTCATCGATGGAGAAGTAGCTCGGTGGCGTTGCGGCAATGCGGCCCTGGTCGACGGGCTGTCCATCCACCAGCAGGCTGAATTCTCCCCCGCGGGCGTAGCCCCCACCGTCGTAGGCGAAGTTCACTGACAGCTGCACGTCACCGTCCACAGCGTTGTCACCCTGCAGGATGATCTCGCCCACCTCAAAGCTGCGATAGCGGAAAACCGGGCGCGAGTGATTGTCGAGATACAGGCTCCATCCCGCGACGGTGCCCCCCATGGTCGCGATAACGCCCCGGGGCGCGGGCCCTGTCAGGGTGGCGTCCAGTGTCCAGGAGCGATTGAACAGCGGTGGACCCTGTGCTTCAGGTATGCCCACGGCGTCGGGCCCGTAGCTGAACTCGCTGCGATCGCCGCGCAGGTTTGGCAGCGGGTGACTGTTCATGGTGTCCATGGCGCTGCGCAGTGGCAGTATGCCCAGGCGCTGCGCCTCCTGCTGGAACAGGGCCTGCAACTCGGCCAGCTTGCCAGGCTCGGCGCTGGCGAGGTTGTTTGCCTGGCTGAAGTCTTCATTGAGGTTGTACAACTCCCAGCGGTCGTCTTCCATGGGGCTTGGCGCGGTGCGCACGCCCACGGTCCAGGGCAGGCGCTGGTGAAAGGCCGAAGCCATCCAGCCCTCGTGGTAAATGGCCCGGTTGCCGTTCACCTCGAACAGCTGGGTGCTGTGGTGCTCTGCCGCATCGGCCCGTGTGAGGCTGGCCAGGAAGCTGCTGCCGTCCATAGGCCGCTGGGGGACGCCTCGTACTGTTTCCGGGACGCCGATGTTCAGTGCATCGAGTATGGTGGGTACCACGTCGTTCACATGGGTGAACTGCGAGCGCAACCCGCCGGCCCCATCACGGATTACCCGCGGCCAGCTGACTACGGCGCCGACGCGGGTGCCGCCCAGGTGCGACGCCACCTGCTTCACCCATTGAAAGGGGGAGGTCAACGCCCAGGCCCACCCCGCGGGATACTGCGGGTAGGTTGTTTCATCACCGATGCGCTCCAGGGCAGCCAACTGCTGTTCCAGGCTTTCGGGCAGGCCCTGCAGCGCGCCCATGTAATTGATGCTGCCGCCCAGCCCGCCCTCGGCGCTGCTGCCATTATCCCCGGCGATGTACACAAACAGCGTGTTGTCGAACTGCCCCCGCTGCCGCAGCGCGCTGGTGAGCCGGCCGATCTGGGCATCCGTGTGTTCCAGAAAGCCGGCGTAGGTCTCCATCAGTCGTTCGGCAACCTGCTTTTGTTGTGCGCTCAGGCTGTCCCAGGCAGGCAGTGCCTCCGGGGCCGGGGTCAGCGCGGTGTCCGCGGGCACCACGCCAAGCGCCTTCTGCCGGTCAAGAATGGTCTCGCGCATGCGGTCCCATCCATCGGCAAAACGGCCTTCGTAGCGGCGAATCCAGGGAGCGGGTACCTGCAGTGGCGCATGGGCTGCGCCGGGCGCCAGATAGACGAAAAACGGTTTGCCGGGTGAGATGGACTGCACGAGGTCGACCCAGCCGATCGCCTCGTCCACGATGTCCTCTGTCACATGGTAGCTTTCCCCGGCCGGGCGCCGGACAGCGGCTGTGCCGCGGTAGAGGGTGGGTTCGTACTGGTCTGTCTCGCCGCCGAGGAAACCGTAGAACGTATCGAAGCCGACACCCGTCGGCCAGCGGTCGAAGGGCCCCAGCGGGGAGGACTCCCAGTTCGGCGTCAGGTGCCATTTGCCAAACGCGCCAGTGCTGTACCCCTGCTCACGCAGGATCTCCGCGATGGTGGCGGTTTCTGGACGCAGCACACCCTGATAGCCCGGGATGGTGCTGGCGGAGTTCAGCACCGCGCCGACGTTCGCGGCGTGGGCGTCGCGGCCGGTGAGCAGCGCGGCCCGCGTGGGGGAGCAGATGGCCGTGGTGTGAAAGCGGTTGAAGCGCAGGCCAACCTGGGCCAGCGCATCGAGTGCAGGCGTCTCCACCGGGCCCCCGAAGGTGCTGGTGGCACCGAAGCCCACATCATCCAGCAGCACGATGACAATGTTCGGGGCGTTCTTGGGGGGCGTTGGCAGGGTGATTGCGGCGGCAGGGCCGGCAAGCAGCAAGGCCGCTGTCAGCAGCCAGGACACACAGGGCAGCGATGGCGCGGTCTTCTGCGGTCGTCCGGACATTAATGAAAAGCGCATCACGTGGTATCCCCCAATGGTTGTGTGGCGTTGTTGGTCTACAGCCTGCCCGCACTGTCGCAATTGTGGATTTCCTTGTATACCCCTGAAAGCCACACCGTCAGCAGCATTTAGCACGCGAGTACGTCTTTTTCAACTACACTCCGTGTTTGTTCGGCGGTATCGTTTCGTGCAGGCTGTTGCTCTGCTCGGTGGTGGGTATGCGTGGCGTGGAACAGGTGACGACAGGTGGCGTTGGGCGACAGGGCGGCCGCGGACTATGGAGTCTGTGGCTGGGTAGTTTTCTCCCGGCAGTGGCAGTCATTACCCTGTTGTGTTTTGCCTGGTTGGTATCTGAACGTGAGCGCGCTTCGCAACTGATGGTTGCACGCGACCAGACAGCCCTGCAGACAATCAATCTGGCGCTGCAGAGCCAGCTGATCAATTACGCCAGCCTGGGGCGGTTCTTCATGCAGCTTCATGCTCGGGCACGGCGCCACCCTGGCAGACCAGTCGCCCGCCGTCTGGTACCGGCTGATGCAGGCGCCGCAAGGCAGCCTGCAAGAGGGGGGGCGCTACTGGAGCTGGCTGCAGATTGCCCCCTTCGATAGCTTTCCGATGGGCGTGTCGGAGCAGTCGCCGGATTCCCGTTCCGATGCACCAGTGAGCACGGCGCGCTGGTATCTGCTGATAAACCGGCCGCAGCCCGCAGTGCTGGCGTCGGTCTGGCGCGAGCATCGCTACATCGCCTCGCTCTACGCCGTGTTGTTGCTGATCAGCTTTGCCCAGAGCTATCGATTGGCACGTACGCAGCGCAATGAGGCACGTCTGAATGCGCAACTCGTTGAGCAGGTGCGAATCGCCGAGGAGGCGGCAGAGGTCAAGGGACGCTTCCTCGCCAATATGAGCCACGAGATTCGCACGCCGATGAATGCGGTGCTGGGTATTGCCTACTTGCTGGAAAAGCAGATGCTGCCCCGGGACGCGCGCAATCTTGTGCGAAAACTGTCGCTTTCCGGGAAGCTGTTGTTGGGCATCATTAACGACATACTGGATTTTTCCAAGTTTGAACACGGTAGCTTCGAGCTGGCATCTGAACCGTTCCAGCTCAGCAAACTGCTGGAGAGCATTTCCAGCGCCATGGCGAGCCTGGCACTGGAAAAGGATATCGATCTGGCAGTCGCGGCGCCGGAAGAGAGCATCGACTGGTTGCTGGGCGATGGTCTGCGTCTGGAGCAGGTGCTGATGAACCTGGTCAGCAATGCCATCAAATTCACCGATGAAGGCCACGTGGATCTTTCGGTCAGGGTCCTGTCATCCCAGGGCAAGCGGGTTCGTCTGGAGTTCACGGTGCGAGACACCGGAATAGGGATTCCGCAAGAGCAGCAGAAGCAGCTCTTCCAGCCGTTTACACAGCTGGACAGTTCTTCCGCGCGGCGGTTTGGTGGCACCGGGCTGGGACTGGCCATCAGCCAGTATCTGGTCGGTCGAATGGGTGGCCAGATTCGCCTGCGAAGTGACGTGGGCGCAGGTACGGAGGCATCCTTCACCGTCGAGTTCGAGCGCAGGGACGACATTGCAGCGTTTTTCAGTGACTTGCGCGCGCTGGAGATGCTCATAGTGGACGACAACATGGTGTCGCTGGAAGCACTCTGTGCCACAGCCCGAAATCTGGGCTGGCGGCCAGTGCCGGCGGCGTCAGGCGAGGAGGCGCTGCAGATACTTGCCCTGCGCTCAGCCGAAGGTACGCACTTCCGGGTCGTGATTGTGGATTCGAACATGCCGGCGATGGACGGCCTGGCGACAGCGCAGGCGATCAGGTCGCAAGTGGATTCGGATGACAACACCAACACCATCATCCTGCTCGCCACACCGCACTCCATGGAGCAGATGGATGGCACGGCCCGACTGCCGTTTGTCAATGGAGTGCTGCGCAAGCCGGTATCGCCCTCGGCGCTGTATGAAGCCGTGGTGTCCGCAGCCTTTTCTCACGAGGGTACCCCCCATGACAGGGTGGGCGTGTCCCTTGCAAGGCTTGCGGGCCTGCGTGTTCTGGTGGTTGATGACAGTGAGACCAATCGCGAGGTGGCGCGACGTATCTTTGAGGGCGAGGGTGCTCTGGTGCATCTTGCGAACAACGGTCAGCAGGCGGTCACCTGGCTTGAGGCGCACCATGCCGAGGTGGACCTGGTGTTGATGGACGTGCAGATGCCGGTCATGGACGGCTACGCAGCCACCCGTGTGATACGCGCGCATGCCGACTCACAGCTCGCCGGGCTGCCGGTGATAGCGTTGACCGCAGGCGCATTCCAGTCGCAACAGGATCAGGCGAAGGCCTGTGGTATGACGGACTATATTGCCAAGCCGCTGGATGTCGATGCGGCGATCGCGAGGCTGGCGCAATACCGGCCGCGCGATGCGTCTGTCGCAGAAGCAGCGGACGTGACGGAGGGCGCGCCGCAGCCGGCCGCACAGAGCAACGTACTTGACGTTCAGGCAGGGCTCAGGATCTGGCGTGATGAGGCCGTATACTCGCGTTATCTACACAAGTTTGCGCGGGATTTCTCCGGCGTTGCCGGCACGCTGGCGGCTCTTGATGCGGAGGCCGCAAAGGCGCTTCTGCACCGCCTTCGTGGCGCAGCGTCCAATCTGGGCGTGGTCAAGGTGGCGCGTTGCGCGCGTGAACTTGAGGAATGCATGGTCAGTGGCGACGATTGCGCGCCCCTGGTAAACCGGTTGCGGGCGGCCATGTCCGAAACCGAAGCGGCCATTGCGTCCCATGTGGGTCATGTCTCGAGGGTAACTAGCGCCACGGAAAACGCCGCCACCGAGCGGTCATATCACGGCCTGTGTTCGCTGCTGCGCGAGCTTTTGCAGGCACTGTCGCTGGACGACCCGGCAGCCGTCGAGCCTCTGCTTGACGAACTTGGGGGGCATGTCCCGGAGCTGGCGCTTACCCCGGTCCGGGTGGCCGTTGAAAATTTCGACTTCCGGCAGGCAGAGCGGTCGGTAACGCTGTTGCTGGAAACGTATTCTGATGAACCGCGCAAGTGAGGGAGACCTGCCTGTGAGTGACCCGCCACTGTTGATTGTTGACGACGATCCCCGCAACCTGGCGGCCATGCGTCAGGTGCTGGGGAACGACTATCCACTGGTATTTGCGCGCGATGGTGCGGGTGCCCTGGAAGCTGTGGCAAAGCACGCGCCCTGCATGGTATTGCTGGACATTCAAATGCCGGATATGGACGGCTACGCAGTCTGCCGTCGCCTGAAGGCATCGCCCGAGTCCGCATCCATCCCGGTAATTTTTGTCACAGTCCTGTCGGATGATCTTGATGAGGAGGCGGGTTTTGCGGCGGGCGCTGTGGACTACATCACGAAACCCATTTCACCGGCGATTGTCCGTGCCCGGGTGCGCACCCACCTGTCTCTCGTGTCTGCGGCCAAACTCGAGGAGAGTTACCGGGAGTCGATCTCCATGCTGGCTGCGGCGGGGGAGTTCAAGGACATGGAGACAGGAGTCCATATCTGGCGTATGGCTGAGTATGCTGCAGCGCTGGCCGAAGCGGTCGGCTGGCCAGCAGAGCGCTGCGATCAATTGCGTCTGGCTGCGCCCATGCACGACATGGGCAAGATTGGCATTCCCGATGCAATTCTGCGCAAGCCGGGCAAGCTGGACGCGGCAGAGTGGAAGGTCATGCAGCGCCATTGCCAGATCGGGCACGACATTCTCAGTAAGGGGCAGTCGGCCGTGATGGCTTTGGCGGCAGAAATTGCCCTATGCCACCATGAGCGTTGGAACGGACTGGGGTATCCCTGTGGTCTGCAGGGGGAACTGATTCCGGAAAGTGCGCGGATTGTCGCGCTGGCAGACGTGTTCGATGCACTGACCATGAAGCGCCCCTATAAGGACGCCTGGACGGTTGACTGCGCCCTGGCGGCGATGACGTCCGAGCGGGGCGCACATTTCGAACCCAGGCTTCTGGACGTGTTTGAGAGCATTTTGCCCAAGATTCTGGAGATCAAAGCCAATTGGCATGATACCCAGCCGCCGCACTGAGCGCGGCAGTGCGGCGCTATCCGGCATCCGGCTGATAGAGCTCGCGCAGAAGCTCCGGCGGGCTCTCGCACACCTCCGTGAGGAGGGTGCTCGCCATTTCGATGCCTGCCGGTGGGGTGCCCGGTGTCGGAAACTCGTCGCTGTCCAGCCACAGGCTCAGCAGTGCCTGATAGGGAAAGGCGTTGTCACCGCCCGGTAGCTGGCTCATGGTCTGGTCCAGGGTCACCCGCAGCACGCTGCCATCTGTCGCGAGCTGTTGCCCCCAGGCTGCTACGCCGGCGGTGAAGTCGCCACCGGCACCGGCGATGGGGTTCAGGAGCAGCATCAGGCGCCTGCGCCCCGGAGCCTCCACGCCACGCGGTGGGCCTGCCACCAGTGTTTCCTCGGCGCCCGCCGGCCGGATCAGCCGCTGGTCCATGAAGCGGCGCTCATCGGCGTCGAGTATCTCCCGCACACGGCCACTGTGCACCCCGGCCACATCCAGGTCCGGGGCGAAGAAAAACTCCGTGATGACATCAAAATCCACGGCAGGTGACGCCGAGATGATGTGGTTGCGCACATACTTCACGAAGGGGAAGTAGCGACTACCCAGCCGCGAGTGGTTGTGCTCGTAGTAGTCTCGGAAGGCCTCCGGGGTGGTGCCCGGCAGGCGACTCAACAGGCAAACTGATTTCATGGGTTGTATCAGGGCGCCTTAGCGCCCCCTCTCCCGGAATTTCTCCATTTCCTGGTCTATGGTGAAGGATGCCGGGCGCTGCCGAGGCGGGAATTCCTCAAACGTTGCAAGGAACTGCCGAACCAGGATGGCGCCGGGAATGCCGCGCGCTGCGATCTTCTTGTCCCACCACCGGTCATACATGTTGGAATCGGTATCGGCGCGCTCAAAGGGGTCCTGCCGCAGGTTGAACACCTTGGGAACGCGCAGGGTGACAAAGGGGTCCCGCCAGACATCGAAGGAGTGCGCGCGCTGCTCGGCGAAGACCAGTTTCCAGTCGCCATCCCGTACGGCGAGCATGTCGCCGTCGTCACTGGCGTAGAAAAACAGCTTGCGCGGGCCCTGCTCCTCGCTGCCGGTCAGGTAGGGCAGGAAGTTGTAGCCATCCAGGTGCACCCGGAAGTTCTTGCCGCCCACTTTGTGGCCCTTCAGAAGTTTGCCCTTGATCTCGCTGTCGCCGGCGGCGGCCATCAGGGTGGGCACCCAGTCGAGGTGCGACATGATGTCGTTGGAGATGGTGTTGGACGGTACCTTGCCGGGCCAGCGCACGATGGCCGGCACGCGGAAACCGCCTTCCCAGTTGGTGTTTTTCTCGCCGCGGAAAGGCGTGATGCCGGCGTCCGGCCACTGGTTGTAGTGCACCCCGTTGTCGGTGGTGTAAATGACGATGGTATTGTCGGCTATGCCCAGTTCGTCCAGCTTGGCCAGCAGGGTGCCTACGTGGTTGTCGTGTTCCACCATGCCGTCGTTGTAAAAGCCCTGGCCTGACAGGCCACTGCTTTCGCTCTTCAGGTGTGTGTAGTAGTGCATGCGCGTGGAGTTGAACCAGACGAAGAAGGGCTGCTCTTTGGCGTGGGCGCGATCCATGAAATCGAGGGACGCGGCGAGGAATTCCTCGTCCACGGTCTCCATGCGCTTGCGGTTGAGGGGGCCGAGGTCCTCAATCTTGCCGTCGGCACTGGAGCGGATAACCCCTCGCGGCGTCACCAGACGGGTGATATTGGGGTCGGTAGGCCAGGCCGGATCTTCCGGCGCCTCTTCGGCGTTCAGGTGGTAGAGGTTGCCGAAGAACTCATCGAAGCCGTGGTTGGTGGGCAGGAACTCGTCTCGGTCGCCCAGATGGTTCTTGCCGAACTGTCCCGAGGTGTACCCCAGGGGCTTCAGCAATTCGGCCAGGGTCGGATCCTCGGGCTGGATGCCGATTGCGGCGCCGGGTACGCCAACCTTGGTCAGCCCGGTGCGTAGCGGGTGTTGGCCGGTGATAAATGCGGAGCGGCCGGCGGTGCAGCTCTGTTCACCGTAATAGTCGGTAAACATCATGCCCTCGTTGGCAATACGGTCGATGTTGGGTGTTTGGTAACCCATCATGCCGTGGCTGTATTTGCTGATGTTGGTGATGCCGATGTCATCGCCCATGATTACCAGAATATTGGGTCGCTCCGCCGCTGCCGCACCCATGGCAAGGGTCAGGGTGGAGCAGAGCAAAAGCAGATAGCGGTACGGGCGCTGGCGACGCGGATTCATTATTGTTCTCCTGCTGCGTGACGGATAAATAGCGGCGCTGGGCTGACGCAGAGAAAGGCAGCGGCTGTCCGCTTGAGGTTATGGGCAGATCCCCCGGGTGTCAATGCGGCGGCGGCCCCGGGTGCGTGGTGACCAGTTCCTGCAGGGCCACACTGAAGGCGCGGGACAACGCTGCCGTGGACACACCGATCATGAGTGCGCCGTTGATGGCTTCCAGCGGGCCCAGCAGGCGATGCTCCGCCGACATCACAACATCGCCATAGCCCAGCGTGGCGAAATTGACCGCCGAGTGATAGATGGCCTCATTGAGGGTGGCAAATTCTCCCAGCCAGTAGAACAACAGCGCCCAGGCAGTAAACTGCAGCGTGTTGCCGGCGATGAGAATCAGCATCAGCGCGCCCGTCACCCGCATGGAGGCCAGAAACCGTGAGGGCATCGCCTGCCGTTGACGGGCGTAGTAGCGCAGGGCAGCGACGACCAGTATGCCCTGCAGCAGCAGGCAGATACTCATCATAGACAGGCCCAGCAACAGATTCTGCAGCACTAGAACACTCCTTCGGGTTTTGGCCGCAGTGCGCGGCGCGCGGCGAGCGCCGTCCGCAGCCGTTCCAGCAACGACATGGCGAACACGGCATAGAGGGTCACGGCAAAGAACAGTGTCATGCGCACGGCGAAAGCCTGAAACACATCCTTGCCTTGCTCGCTGTCGGCGACCGATGCGCCGAGGAGGATGATCATGGTGGTCAGCGAGTTGACCCAGAAGGTCGGTGGCCAACGGGTTCGCCAGACGCCGTAGATGGGAGCCCCCAGCAGCAGGCTGACCAGGGTCACCCAGCCGACAAAAAACCACAGGTTGACGGCCATTTGCAGGCAGAACCAGATGAGGACGGCGCAGGCACCACCCAGGGCGGTCGAGCCCAGCAGCTCGCGACTGGCGTAGCGCAGGGAAACTGTCGTGGACTCGCGTCCGAGGAGAATACTCTTGACCGCGAGGGGGACATACAGGGTGGGGTTTATCAGGGTGAGTATGAACGCCGGCAGTACGATCAGGGTGGCGCGCAGCGAAAGCCAGTTGGCCTCCGCAAGTGCCGGTGGTTTTTCCGGGGTCGGGGCATCGCCCGGGTCTTCCGGAAACAGCAGATAGGCAATCCAGTGGGTGAAAACGGCGCTGGCGATACCCAAAACCAGTGCGGCGATAACGGCACTAGCCAGTGCCTGGCTGAGCACGCTGGTGGCCGGAATGACGGTCAGTCCCATGGCGACGAGCGTCGCGGGAGCCTGCTGGCCATGCGCCAGTGCCAGGCGATTGCTGAAAAACAGCCCGAGTAGAATGGCCAGCAGGGCAGACACTGCGGCGTATTGCAGCATGGGGCCGAGTACCACGCCGATGCCCAGAGAGGCCATTACGAACAGCAGCAGCGCCAGTAATTTGCGCGGCCCCGGGGGTGGCCCGGGCAGGATGCCGAGCATGACCGCAAACAGGGGTGCAATGTAGGCGATGGTCAGTCCCGAACCGTAGCCCAGGGCCAGCGACAGACCAACGCTCGTCGCCAGTCTGAAGGTCCGGCGTGCGGCAATTGGCAGGGTGTGAGCGCGGCGCATCGTCAGTAGGCGTAGGACAACAGGCTGAGGAAGCGTATGTAGAGCTTGCCCAGCATCCCGAGTACGCCGTGGCCTTCGGTATAGGCGATGACCGAGGCCTGTCCGCCGATGCGCAGCTGTGCCCTGACATCATCCTGCAGGGGCAGGTCCAGCGCCACCTGCACCGGGAAGCGCTGCGCCTGGCGCAGCCAGTCACGGCTGTTCTGCACGGTGGGCAGCGCGCCGGGTGGCGGTTTGCTGCTGGCGCTGACGCCCACCCCGATGTTGCGAACCGTACCGCTGAGCACGCGCCCGGGGAGCGCATCGAGGACAATCTCCACGGGCGTTCCACGGCGCAGGTTGCCCAGGTTGTTCTCGGTGTAGGCGGCATTGATCCAGACGTCCGCCACGGCGATCAGCGTCATCACCGGGGTTCCGGCACCGGCAAACTGGCCGACCTCGGCGCGCAGGTCGGTAATGACGCCGTCGGATTCGGCCACCACGGTGGTGTTGTCGAAGTCCAGCTGGGCGCGGGCGACGCCGGTGCGCGCGGACTGCAGCATGGTGTTCTCGGCGAGGGAGTCGCCACCCTTCTGCTCGATGGCGCGCTGGATATCGGCCTCTGCGGCGGCGACGCGAGCGCTGGCCTGCTCCAGGCTGGCTGCGGACACTTCCAGCCGGCGCTCGGAGAGGGTGCCCGGGTCTTCCTCGCGCAGCCGTTTGAGACGGGTGTAGTCCTGCCGCGCCTGGGTTTCACTCGCCAGCGCCGCGCGCAGGTTGGCGCGTGCCGCGGTGACTGCGGCATCACCGGCATCTACCTGCTTCTCGGCGTTGGCCAGTTCCGCCTGTGCCCGTTGCAGGGCGAGTTCGTACTGCGACTGGTCAATGGTGAACAGTGGCTGTCCTGCCGTCACCCGACTGTTATTCTCCACGGCAACGTGGGTCACGATGCCGGCCACCTTGGGTGCCACGCCGACCACATAACCCTCGATGCGCGCCTGTGAGGTGTAGGGCGTAAAGCGGTCGGCGAGCAGGTACCAGCAGAGGGTCGCCAGCAGCAGGGCCAGCAGGCCCAGGCTTCCTCTCGTGACGCTGCGCGATGCCGGTGTGTCCGCCACTGGCGTTGGGGTCGAATCCGCGGTATCGGCTGCGGCCTGCGCTTGTTCGCTCATTGTGTGGAATCCGGCTCTTGGGCTAGGGGGGATTGCAGCAGTTCGCCCCAGTCGGTGCGCTGCTGCATGGTGTCGCGAATGTCGGGGGGTAGCAGGGTGTCCAGGGTGGCCGGTGTCCAGCCACCGCCGAGTGCCCGGTACAGGTCGATGACGGCGTTGACATGCTGGCCCCGGTTGAGAACAGCGCGGTCCGACTGCGCGAAGGTGACCGCCTGCGCATCGAGCACCCGTTGAAACCCTGAATAGCCCTCCTGGTAGCGGCGGGTCGCAATGTCCAGTGAGCGTTCCGCAGCCTGCAGGGACTGGTCCAGGATGTCCTGCGTGTCCCGGGTGCGGCTGATGCGGTTGGCGGCATCATCGATCTCGCGGGCGGCATTCAGGGTGACACCGCGGAAGCCCTCAAGGGCCTGCTGCAGACGCGCGTCCTGGATACGCACGGCGTTTTCCAGCCGGCCGTAGTTGAACAGGTTCCAGCTGAAGCTGGGCCCGATCGCCAGCTGGGAGGTCTCACTGACCAGGTTCAGGCTGTTGTCGCTCCAACTCAGTGTGCCAAACAGCGAAATGGCCGGGTACAGGTCAGCCCGGGCGATACCGATTTGCGCCGACTGCGCAGCAGCCTGCCAGGCCGCTGCCCGCACGTCAGGCCGCCGCAGCAGCAGCTGTGCGGGAATGTTTTGCAGCATGTTGGGGGTGAGCGTGGGCAGTGTGCTGTCGACGGCTGCTAGTTCCGGGACATCCCCGGGGGCACGCCCCAGTGCCGCCGCCAGTGCATTGCGTGTCTGGGTCAGCGTGAGCTTGAGTCCGGGTATCGTTGCCAGCGTGGAGAGGTACTGTGATTTGGCCTGTTGCAGGTCCAGTTCCGAATCCTGGCCACGCAGGTACAGGCGTTCGGTGATCTCGAAGCTGCGCTCCTGCAGTGCCACGTTGCGTTCGGCAATTTCAATGCGCTGCAGCGTGGTCTTGTAGTTGAAGTAGAGCGAGGCAATTTGTGCGGTCAGCAGAACCTGGGCATCACGCTGGGCGGCGATGGAGGCAAAGTAGGCGGCATCGGCCGACTCTATGCCGCGCCGGAAGCGGCCCCAGAAATCCAGCTCCCAGCCCAGGCTGAAGGCCAGTTCGCCGGTGCTGAAATCGCCCGTGCCGCTGCCCGCGCGATGCTGGTTGACCCACGCCGCGTTTCCGCCCACGGTCTGTACCTGTGGATAGTTCAGGCCAGAGGCGATGCCGGCCAGTGCCCGGCTTTCGAGAACGCGCAACCCCGCCACGCGCAGCGACACGCTCTCCGAGCGTGCCGCGGCGAGGAGCTGGTTGAGCACCGGATCTTCCAGTTGCCGCCACCAGTCATCGAGGCCGGCGTTGCTGTCCGTCGCAGCGTCGGCCACGTTGGCGTACAGCTCGGGCTGCCATTCGGCAAGCCAGGCCTGTTCGGGTTCCTGAAAATCGGGGCCGAGGGGCGCACAGGCCGCCGCGGTCAGCGCTAGCCCCAGGGCAACTGCAATTCTGCCGTAGTGGGTCACCCGCCGCGCTCAGTCCTTGAATTCCTGGGTGAAGTCTGTTGCACGCGTCTCGTTTACCCAGGCCATGAAGACCTGGTAAGCGATGGCCAGAATCACGGCGCCGGCAAACAGACCGATAATGCCGCTGATCAGCATGCCGCCCAGGGCGCCGAGCAGGATCACCGGCATGGGTGCGGCGACGCCGCGGCCCAGCAGCATTGGCTTCAACACATTGTCCGCGAGGCCGGCAATCACCAGATAGATCGTGAGCAGACTATTCACCACACCGGAGCCGTCGCCGGTGGTCCAGACGTAGATGATGGCGGGTATGGTGAAAATCAGCGCGGGTACCTGCATGATGCCCAGGATCAGCGCTGCGACAGCAAAGATTCCGGGCGCCGGAATGCCGGCGAGCAGGAAGCCCACGCCAAAGAGCACTGCCTGGATAAACGCTACCCCGAGTATCCCGGTAGCGACGGAGCGTACGGTGGCCACCGAGAGTTGGTGCAACTCGTCGCCGAACTCCGCACCGCAGATGCGCCGGAAAATACGCGTGCTGGTGGCAGCGCCCGGCTGTGCATAGGCCATGAAAATGCCCGCGATCACCAGCGCAAAGAGAAAGGCCAGCAGGCTGCCAAGACCGCCGAGCAGCAGGGACGCAGCCTGCTCCGAGGCGGTGCGAATTTGCCCGGCATGCTGCTGCAGGAATTCACTCAAATTGCTGGAGGCTGCCAGCCACGCCTCGTAAATCTGTGGGCCAATCAGCGGCCAGCCTGCCACGTTTTCGCCGGGGGGCGGAACGTGCAGCGTGCCCTCCATGAGTGCGGTGTAGGTGCGCAGCATGTCTTCGGTGAAAGACATGCCCAGCATGACAGTGGGTGTTCCAAGCAACGCCAGGCCCAGCACCACCAGCAGTGTGGAGGCGCGGCCGGTGCTGGTGCCGAGTTTGTCTGCCAGTCCGCGGGTGAGCGGGTACAGGGCGATGGCCAGCACCGTCGACCAGATCATCAGGGAGAGAAACGGCGCAAAAACGCGCATCGCGAGCCAGACCAGGAGGGCGGCCATACCGAGGCGCACGGCAAGATCGACCGCTGGCGTCTGGGGAGAAGGGGTGTCGGGATTGGTCATCGGGGCGCATCCTGGCGGTCTGTTATTGAGGTGTGCCAGCGGCTGAGGCCTGTCACGCTTGCAACATAGCGAAAAATGCGGCTCGATACCACGCCAACGCAGCCGATTCGCCAGGACAGACAATGAAAAATGCGCTTCTTTCACAGCCCCTGCAGCTGCCCTGCGGGGTCGAGCTGCCAAACCGGTTGGCGAAAGCCGCCATGACGGAGGGCCTGGCGACGCCGGATGGTGTGCCCACCCCGGCGCTGAACACCCTGTATCGCCGCTGGTCTGCTGGCGGCGCGGGCCTGCTGCTGACGGGCAACGTCATTGTCGACCGCGATCATCTGGAGCGGCCCGGCAATGTGGTGATTGACCGTGAGCCGGACCCCAAGATGGCCCAAGCGCTGGCCGCGTGGGCGCAGGCCTGCACCGTTGGCGGGAATCAGGCCTGGGTGCAGCTCAGTCATGCCGGGCGCCAGACCATGAAAACCGTCAATCCGCATCCGCGGGCGCCTTCAGCCGTCAAGCTGGGGCTGCCGGGCGGGCAGTTCGGCGCCCCCGTGGCGCTGACCGTGGAGGAAATCACCGGGCTGGTCGAGCGCTTCGCAGTCGCGGCCCGCGCTGTGTGCCGCGCGGGCTTTACCGGTATCCAGGTGCATGCGGCGCATGGCTACCTGCTCTCCCAGTTCCTCAGCCCGCGCAGCAACCAGCGGCAGGATGCGTATGGCGGCAGCCTGGAAAACCGGGCGCGGCTGCTCTTGCAGGTGGTGGCGGCGGTGCGCGATGCGGTCGGCCCTACGGTGGCGGTGGCGGTGAAACTGAACAGTGCGGATTTTCAGCGCGGCGGCTTTGATTTCGGGGAAAGCCTGCGCGTGGCGACGTGGCTGGAAGCAGCCGGTGTCGACCTGATCGAAATCTCCGGTGGCACCTACGAGCAGCCCCGGCTGCTGGGCGTGGAGGGGCTGGAGGCCCCAGATCCACAAAAAGTGGCGGCATCAACCCTGGAGCGGGAGGCCTATTTCGTCGACTTTGCCCTCGCCATGCGCCGCGAACTCAGGGTGCCGCTGATGGTCACGGGCGGCTTTCGCAGCCGCGAGGCCATGCAGGAGGCGCTGGCTTCGGGTGGTGTGGATGTTATTGGCCTGGGGCGGCCGATGTGTCTGCAGACCGATGCGCCCGCGCGGCTGCTGGCGGGCGCGGAGGATCTGCCCCGTTATGAGCAGGGCCTCGGCCTGCTCCCCGGCTGGCTGGGGTTTCTCAAGCACATCAAAACGTTGCGCACACTGGATACCTTCGCCGGCCAGTACTGGTTCTACGCGCAATTGGATGCCCTGGGCAAGCGCGGCGAGGCCGAGCCGGAAATCTCGGTGTTGCGGGCAGCCCTGCGGGTGGCCATCGAGCAGCGGCGTTTGCTGCGTGGGCGCACACCCAGGCCTTGAGCGACAGCGAAGGGTTGTTTAAACGGGTCACCTTGGCCTCTAAGTGAGAGTATGACCCTTTGGTGTCACACCTTCTGAACGCTGTCGATCCTGCTTGCGTTGTCGTGAGGCTCTTCTACTTGTATCAACCGAGTGATCATGAGGTAAATGTACACTGTTTGGCAGCCGGGTTGGCCCGGCGGAGTACTTCACGACATGCAGAGGCTTTTCTGGTCTACGACTTAACGCCAGATACCAGGTACATGATGGCCGATCCGGGTGAGTATAACGATTGCTGTTCCAAATCGTTTTTAGTGTCCTTTTTGCTTCTTTCAGTCTGCATTGCGACGTTGAGCCCGATGTCACCTAATACGCTTTCTGCTTTTCTAACGCGCGCTTGAATCCCAGCTGAGTCGAAGTTAGCGTCTTCTGTCTCAAGCCACCGCTTCATTGAGCGAATGGTGGCTAGCTGCTCTTCCGTTCTGTAGGGAGGTATCAGCGGAACACATTTGTCTGATAGGTACGTTTTTATGTTGGTAAGACCACTGGAGTGAAAAAATAGTGGGACCAGGTCTCCTACTGAGTTATATCCTTCACCATTTAGGTATTTTCCGTATTGCTCGTACAAGCAAATCTTTGCAGATTCGAGAGTTTCGGATACTTTGTGTATTGACGCAGAGGAGTCTATTGAGAGACAGGTGGCCATGTTGTTCGGCTCTGCACATATAACTATGCCGCCCTTTTTGGTTACGCGCTTCATCTCTCTGATAACTCCCGCTGGGTCGGCTACATGGATCAGCACCGTTTGACATGTAACAACATCGAATGAATTATCTGGAAACGGAATCGATTCAGCGGACCCAAATAAAAGCTCAAGACGGTTTACGTTGTGGAATTTCTTACGAATTTTCGACAGATCATTGTTCGACCATTTTGAATCATTGTCGATGCCAATAACGTTAGGCGACTTCATGTGCGGACTTAATAAGCTGCTCCAGTGAAACTCGCCGCAACCCACATCGAGTAGCGAAGAGTATTCTCGTAGCCCCCACCGAATTGCCATCAGCTCCAGAAAGTCATTGTTCCACCAATGATCTCGATAATCCGAGAAGTATTCTTCGGAGTGTCCTTTTTGATCCCCACCAATCATGTTGCGCCTCGTGAGTTCTAAAGCTCTAGTATGATTCCGTGCGTCCAGCTATCTTCTCTTAAGATTGTAAGATTGTATTGGCGTCTGGGTTGGCACTAATTCTTTTGTCAAACGCTCAAGCTCCGCTTGCACCAGAACCCGGATCGAAAGTGTCGCGTATCTCGCTGTGCGCCTGTCGCTGCTCCTTAACACAATCCTGAATTCTCGTCCGTCTTCAAAATATGGACGCAGGTTAGCGGGGATCATTTCGCGGAGTAGGTACCGCGAGCCGTGACTCCTCGGCATTACCCCTCGGTGTTACAACTCCCCAGCCCAGATATGCCCCCTGATGGCTGTGTAAGCGACGTTTTTTGAAAGGCTGGAGCGGGTGATGGGAATCGAACCCACGCTATCAGCTTGGGAAGCTGAAGTTCTGCCATTGAACTACACCCGCGAAGACGTGAAAGATGGTAGCCCGAAGCGCCGGCGGCGTCAAAGCCGCAGTGGGTGTCCTGCGGGTGGCTACTGCAACTGCTCGTCCTGCTGCACTTCCACGATGCCCGCCGGATCCTGGTGGATCACCACGTCCGCGCCGGGCATGGCGGCGATAACCGCAGCCTCCACCTCGTCCGAAATGCGATGTGCCTTGACCAGCGGCATGCTGCCATCCAGCTCCAGGTGCATCTCCACAAAGTCGATGCGTCCGGCGCTGCGCGTGCGCAGGTCATGCACGCCCCGCACCTCCGGGTGGCCTTCTGCGATGGCGATGATCTGCGCGCGCTGACTGTCCGGTAGCTCCCGATCCACCAGCTCGTTGAAGGCCGAACCCATAATGCTGCGCGCCGACCACAGAATATAAAGCGCGGCACCGATGGCGAACAGCGGGTCCGTGCCCGGCCAGCCGAATTGCGCCAGCAGCAATGCCACCACAACCCCGGAATTGGTCAACAGGTCGGTGCGATAGTGCAGGGCATCCGCGCGGATGGCCGCGGATTGGGTGCGGCGGATGACATAGCCCTGAAACAGCAGCAGCACGGCCGTTGCCGCGATGGTCAACAGCATGACCGCCAGCCCGACACCGAAGGCGCCGATGGGCTCGGGGTTCAGCAGGCGTCGGGTGGCTTCCACCAGCAGTAGCACACCGGAAACGATGATAAATGCGCTTTGCGCGAGAGCTGCAATCGACTCCGCCTTGCCGTGCCCAAACCGGTGCTGGCGGTCGGCGGGCTCCAGTGCGTAGCGCACGGCGAACAGGTTGAGCAGCGATGCCCCGGAATCCATCAGCGAGTCCACCAGTGAGGCGAGAATGCTGACTGACGAGGTCTGCCAGTAGGCCACGGTCTTGGCCAGGATGAGCACGGCTGCTACGGAAACCGAGGCGTAGGTAGCCAGTTTCATCAGGCGCGCCGCCTGCGCGGGTGAGGCCGGGGAAGTCATGGGTCTGGATGTCCACTGCGGGAATAAACGAACCGCAGGATAGAGCAGCGGCGGGGTATTGGCAAAGCGTCAGGGTTGGCTGCGAGGCAGCAACCCCGGGTCCGCGATCCAGCCCTCAGTCGTCCCGGCTGACAGGGGTGCTCCAAATTGCGGCGGTCCCTGGCGCCAGGCCCATGCGGCCTGCACGGCGCACAGCAGGGCATCCAGTGTGTCTGCACCCGGGTCTTCCGCGAGGTCGTCCGGCGCGCTCACCTGCAGCCCGTAGCGTGCCAGCACGGGCTCACCACAGACTGCTCGCAGCAGGTCCTGTCGCGCCTGCCGCTGTGCCTCGGTCTGTTTGCTGCGCGTATCCTGTTTGTAGCTGCGCCTGCCGATACAGTGTCTGGCGAGCAGGCCGGGGTACGCCTCGACCGCGATGCGCGCAGGGTCGCCTGCATGCAGGCCGGGAATGGATGCCCCGCAGGCCAGCAGCCGTGGCGCGCCCTCGAAAAACATCAGCCCCACCGGAACGCCGTACAGCTTTTGCGGACTGATGGCGCCTGCCAGCTGGTCAGCCTGCCGCCGGTGTTCACGGTCGCCGGCCGGCCTGCCGCTGCGGTAGTCGTCCAGCGCACTGCGGAACCCCGCTCGCCCCAGACTCTGGGCGAGGCGCACGTAATCCGCCCATGCGGGTGGCCAGCCGATGTTGTGGATAAAGCGGCTGGACTGGCCGAAAGGAAAGTCCAGCCCCGCGATCCACGGGCCAGGGCGGCGCAGCAGTTCCTCGAACGCGTCGAAATGCTCAAGGCGGAGAAGCTCGCCGGCGGTCAGCTGGTTGCCCTGCAGGCAGCATCGCAGGGCCGTGATTGGCTTGCTTCGGCGCGGCCGGCTGGTGAAATCGATGCCCCAGATCTGCATGGCAAAGGGTGTCTCTTCGTGTCGGGTAGGCGCCTGCCATGTTAAACCGATCTGCTTCCAGATTCAGTGCAACATCGCGGCGCCCTGCCGGCGAGAGTAAGATGCAGCGGGATCCACAATAACAGGACCGTCTGCCATGGCCTCGACCACAACCCCCACGCCTTTCGACCCCGTGACCATCGGGCCCATCACCCTGCGCAATCGCTTTATCAAGTCCGGCGCCAATGAAGCCATGTGCCTGGAGGGCAAGCCCACCAAGGCGCTGGTCAAGCATCACCGGGACCTGGCAGCGGGCGGCGTGGGCATGACCACGGTGGCGTATATGGCGGTGGCGAAAGTAGGGCGGACGCTGCCTAACCAGATCTGGATGCGGCCCGAGGTGCTACCCGACCTGCGTGTGCTCACCCAGGCGGTGCACGATGAGGGCGCGGCGATCTCGGCCCAGATCACCCACGGTGGCTCATTTGTCACCGGTATGAAAGTCCCCGGACGTACCATCAGCTCCTCCTCCGGCTTCAACCCCGCCGGCCTGATGAAAGGCAATATCCTGCAGCGCGCGATGAACGAGGACGACATGGCGCGGGTGGAGGCGGAATTCGTGCAGGCCGCGGAACTGGCGCGGGAAGGCGGCTTTGACGCCGTGGAGTTGCACATGGGCCATGGTTACCTGCTCAACCAGTTTATTTCGCCCCTGAGCAATCGTCGCACCGACGAGTACGGCGGCAGTGCGGAGAACCGGGTCCGTTTTCCGGCCCGGGTGCTGGCGGCGGTGAAGCGCGCCGTTGGCAAGGACATGGCGGTGCTGGCCAAGATCAATGTGGCTGATGGCACCCGGCGCGGCGCCACGGCGGAGGACGGCGTGGTCACCGCAGGTGCGCTACAGGCGGCGGGTGCTGATATGCTGGTGCTGTCCGGCGGCCGCAACGTGGAATCCACCTGGTTCATGTTCGGCAGCAATATGAATCGGGAAATCATTGCCCGGGTGCTGAAGCAACAGGGTGAGTGGATTACGTCACTGATGATGAAGGCGGCGGCGTCCAGCGAACCCAAGATTGATTTCAAGCCCATGTATTTTCTGGAGTATTCGCGCAAGATCCGCGCCGCGGTCGACATGCCGCTGGCCTATCTGGGTGGCGCGCGTTCGCTGGCCCATGCCGAGCAGTCGCTGGCGGAAGGTTTTGACTGCGTGGTGATGGCGCGGCCGCTGATTCACGACCCGGCACTGGTGAACAAGCTGCGCAGCGGTGAGGTGATCGAGTCTGGCTGTGACAACTGTAATGGCTGTGTCGCCTACATTTACCATCCCGCCGGCACCTGGTGCGTTCACAACCCGCCCAACGACCCTGTGCTGAACACCATCCCCGCCGCGGCGGTGCAATAATCTCATCACTCAGGAGTGAATCATGGGCAGTATTCTCGATCGTTTCCGTCTCGACGGGCAGGTGGCGCTCATCACCGGAGCGGGGCGCGGTATCGGTGCCGCCACCGCGCTGGCCTACGCCGATGCCGGCGCCGACGTCGCCATCTCAGCGCGTACCCTGAGCGAATTGGAGGCCGTTGCGGAGCAGGTGCGCTCACGCGGCCGGCGCGCGCTGGTAGTCACCTGTGATGTGACCGATGGTGCACAGCGTGCAGCGCTGGTGGAGCGCACACTGGCGGAGTTTGGTCGCCTGGACATCCTGGTCAATAACGCGGGCGGTTGGGGCCCCAAGCCGGCGCTGGAGACCACGGATGAGGACTTCGATGCCTGCTTCCACTTCAACGTGACCTCGGCGTTTTCCCTGTCCCGTCTCAGCGCGCCACACATGGTGGCGACCGCGGGCAAAGGCGCTATCGTCAATATTTCGTCCGTGGCGGGCAGCCTGCCCCAGGCCGGTTTCGCCGCCTACGGCACCGGCAAGGCCGCGCTGTCCTGGCTGACGCGCGCACTGGCACAGGACTTCGCACCCAGGGTTCGGGTCAACGGCATCGGCGTTGGCGCCACAGTGACCACGGCGCTGGAGAACTTCATGACGCCGGAAATGGAGCAGACCATGTCCGCGCGCACGCCGCTGGCGCGCCTGGGCGAGGCCGAGGATATCGCCGCCTGTGCGCTGTATCTGGCGTCCCCCGCCGCGTCGTATGTCACGGGCGAGATCTGCGGTGTGAACGGCGGACTCACCTATTCCCAGGTCGAGATGCCCCGAGCCCAGTTCTAGCTGCGGCGCGGTTTTTTACGCGCGCCTGCCCTCGACGCATTGACCCCCGCAGCGGGCACGCGCACCATGGCAGCTCACGTTTCCGAACGGGGGCAGCATGAACTCGCTCAGTGTGCCCACTCTGTATCTGGTCATAGCCCTGGTGTCGGCGATGTGCACGCTGATCACCCTGATCCTGTGGCGCATCAACCGGGACATGGCGGGGGTGTTTCCCTGGTTCCTCGCCACGCTGGCCAACACCGTCGGGTTTCTGGTCGCGTTTCCATTCGCCGGTCGTGGCGGCATTGAGCACTACCTTACCGTCATCAACAACAGTCTGGCGCTGATCGGCGCCGCGCTGCTGCTGGAGGGGGCGTTACAGTTCCGTGGGCACCTCTCCCGCTGGCGTTGGCGTGCGGGTTTGCTGCTCATCCCGCTGTTCGTCTTGATTGCCTGGGTCAACCGCCTGGATCCGGTAGCGCGCCACCTCGCCCACGACCTGCTGTCCGCACCCCTGATGCTGGCGGCGGCGCTGGTGATGGTCTGGCGCACCCGGGGGGCGGCCTTCAGGGTGTATGGGCTGGCGGCACTCTTCCCGGCGTTGCTGGGCCTGGTGCTGCTGTACCGGGGTGCCTGGGCATTGCAGGAAACCCTGAGCCCCGGGGAGGGTATGGAGGCGCCGCGCGCGCTCGCGTTCCTGGCGGCCATGCTCTGCCTGATGGGCTGGACCTTTGGTATCACCGTGGCCTGCTATTTTCGCGCCCATCTCAGTACACTGCAGCTGGCTACCGAGGATGTGCTGACAGGTTTACCCAATCGCCGGCAGATTGACGCCACGCTGCAGCGCACGCTGCGCCGGGCGAAGCGCTATGCCGAGCATTTTGCCGTGTTGCTGATCGACCTCAATGAGTTCAAGCAGGTGAACGATCGCTTCGGTCATCAGGCCGGGGATCAGTTGCTGAAGGCGGTGGCACAACGCCTGCGCGGGTTTCTGCGGGAGGCGGATTTCGCCGGGCGTTTGGGAGGAGATGAGTTTCTCGTCATCCTGCACGGGGTTGGCGACAGCATTTCTGCGCAGGCTGCCCGCGATCGACTGCGCCGGGCGCTTGACGGTCCCCTGGAACTGCGCGGGACATCGGTCCTGGTGCGCAGCGCTATCGGCGTCGCTTTGTGGCCGGCACAGGGTGACAGCGCCGACGCCCTGATGCGCGCAGCCGACGCAGATATGTACAGGGATAAAACCGGGCATTCTTGAACGTTAGCAAAACATACTGTATGTTCAAATCTGCGCTGGGCGATCTGCTGCCCGTCCATTCATACGTTGTTTCGATCTGAAGAGGTGCCCTAGTGAGCGACCTGGAAAAATTTCGTGCCGACACCCGCGCCTGGCTCGAGGAAAATTGCCCCCCGGCCATGCGCGAGCCGGTGCGCGGCTTCGACGATCTTTATATGGGTGGGCGCAACCCGGAAGTTGACCACCCTGACCAGCAGGTCTGGTGCCAGCGCATGGCGGAGCGCGGCTGGACAGTGCCGCACTGGCCGCGTGAGTACGGCGGTGGCGGATTGAACAAGGAAGAGGCGAAGATCCTGCAGCAGGAGATGGCGCGGATAGGCGCGCGCCGACCGCTGGAGAGCTTCGGCATTTCCATGCTCGGCCCGGCGCTGCTCAAGTTCGGCACCGAGGCACAGAAGCAGGAACACCTGCCGCCCATCTGTCGCGGCGAGATCCGCTGGTGCCAGGGCTATTCGGAGCCGAACGCAGGGTCCGACCTGGCAAGTCTGCAAACCCGCGCCGAGGACCGTGGCGATCACTACCTGATCAATGGGCAGAAGGTCTGGACCTCGTACGCCGACAAGGCGGACTGGATATTCTGCCTGGTGCGCACCGACAACAGTGGCAGCAAGCATGAGGGCATCAGCTTCGTATTGTTCGACATGGCGAGCGAGGGCGTGACGACACGTCCGATCAAGCTGATCAGTGGCTCCTCGCCCTTCTGCGAAACTTTTTTTGACAACGTGCGTGCCGAAAAGCGCAACCTCGTTGGTGAAGAGGGCAAGGGCTGGGCAATCGCCAAGTACCTTCTTACGCACGAACGGGAAATGATTTCCGGCTTCGGTACGGCGCCGAAGAAGTCGCTGGGCTCTGTGGCCGTCGAGACCTACGGAGCGGATGCCAGCGGGCGGCTGCGCAACGGCATCCTGCGCCACACCATCGCCCAATATCAGCTGGATGCGCTGGCTTTCGGCGCCACCATGAGCCGCGTGGGCGACGAAGCCAAGGCGGGCCAGGGCCTGGGCGCCGCCTCATCCATTTTCAAGTATTACGGCACCGAGCTGAACAAGCGGCGCAACGAGCTCAACCTGGCCATCGGCGGTGAACCGGCACTGGGCTGGGACGGTGATGTGTATGAGGGTGGCGCCACCAGTCGGGACTGGCTGCGCTCCAAGGGCAACTCCATTGAGGGCGGCACCTCCGAGGTGCAGCTGAACATTATTGCCAAGCGCGTACTGGGCTTGCCGGACTGAGCGGGAGAGGACACTGACATGGCACTGGTACTGACAGAAGAACAGGTGATGCTTAAAGAGTCGGCAGCGGGGCTGCTGGCGGAGAAAGCGGGCGTGGCGCAGCTGCGCGCGCTGCGCGATGCTGATGATGCACTGGGTTTTGCGCCCGATGTGTGGCGCGACATCGCCGGGATGGGCTGGCCCGGTATCGCCATTCCGGAAGCCTACGGTGGCCTGGGCTACGGCTACACCGGGCTGGGCCTGGTGCTGGAGCAGGCGGGCCGCCACTTGAGCCCGGTGCCGCTGCAGTCAACCGTGCTGCTTGGCGCAACCCTGCTTAACGAGCTCGGCAGCGAGGCGCAGAAGCAGGCGCTGCTGGCACCCCTGGCAGCGGGCGAGCTGCACGTCACCCTGGCACTGCAGGAAGGGCCGCTGCACGCGCCGGAGGATACGGCACTGAAGGCGGAGGCAGACGGCGCGGGGTATCGCCTGCATGGCAGCAAGTGCCTGGTGCTTGATGCGCTGGCGGCGCAGCAGTTTGTGGTGATTGCGCGGACCTCCGGGGAACCCGGTGACAGTGCCGGGCTCACGGCTTTCCTGGTGCCGGCGGACGCCGCGGGCCTCACGGTGGAGCGGCGCAGCCTGGTGGACGCCCGCGGTGTGGGCGCGCTGCAGCTGGATGCGGTGCAGGTGCCTGCCGATGCGGTTCTGGGTGATGTGGATGGCGCCTGGGACGGGCTCAGCCGCAGCCTCGATATCGCCAATATCGGGCTTGCAGCAGAGCTGCTGGGTATCGCAACAGAGGCCTTCGAACGTACCGTGGGGTACCTCAAGGAGCGCAAGCAGTTCGGCAAGGTTATCGGGTCTTTCCAGGGCTTGCAGCACCGCGCCGCGGAGCTGTTTGCCGAACTGGAGCTGTCCCGCTCCCTGGTGCTCAAGGCGCTGCAGGCGATTGATGCAGATGACCCCCAGTTGCCCGTGCTGGCGAGCGCGGCGAAGGCCAAGCTCTGTGAGGTGGCCCAGCGCGCGACCAACGAGGGTATCCAGATGCATGGTGGTATCGGCATGACGGATGAGTACGACATCGGTTTTTTCATCAAGCGCGCGCGGGTGGCGCAGCATTGTTTCGGTGACTACAACTACCACCTCGACCGTTTCGCCAGACTGAGCGGTTTCTGAGGCGCATTGCCGCCGCTATGCAGACATCTGACGATCTGTTCGCCGCCCGGGTTGCCGCATTGACGGCGCCCGGGCAGCCCTTTGCCCTGGAAACGGTCACGGTGGGTAGCGTGGCGTATCGCTCCTACTGCAACATGCCCCGTAACCTGGGGCAGTACTGCGCGTTAATGCGCCAGCATGGCGATCGCTGCTTCGCTGTCTACCGCGAGCAGCGCTACAGCTTCGAGGAGGCCTGGGCGCACAGTGCAGCGCTTGCCACGGCGCTGCAGCAGCGCTTCGGCGTGACCCACGGCGACCGTGTTGCCATTGTCAGTCGCAACAACCCGGAATGGATGTTGGCGTTCATCGCGATTGTCTCGATCGGGGCGGTGGCGGTGCCGATGAACGCCTGGTGGACGAGTGAGGAGCTGGATTACGGCATCGAGGACAGCGGCAGTCGCGTCGTGATTGCCGATCCCGAACGGGTCAGCCGTCTGGCGCCAATCGCGGCGCGCCACGCGCTGTCGATCATCGCGGTGGGCGACTGCAGAGGTATTCCCGTGGAATCCGCAGCCTTCGACACCCTGCTACAGTCCTTCCGGGGTGCGGACATGCCCGAGGTTGCGGTGGCCCCCGATGACGACGCCACCATCATGTATACCTCCGGTTCTACCGGGCATCCCAAGGGGGCCGTTTCCACGCACCGGGCGATTCTGGCCGCGCTCTGGAGCTGGTTGCTGCAGGGTACCGTGAACAAGCAGTTGGCGGGTGCGACATCCAGGCCGCCTTATCCGCCCGCGGGCCTCCTGACCATTCCGCTGTTTCACTGCACGGCCAGCCACTCGGCCTTTCTGCTCTCGCTGTTGGTGGGCCGTAAACTGGTGATTATGCACAAGTGGGATGCGCAGGAAGCACTGCGGTTGATCGAGGCGGAGCGGATTACCTGGTTCAACGGTGTGCCCACCATGTCGGCGGAGCTGCAGGCCGCTGCCGCCGAGAGCGCGTATGATCTGGCCTCGCTGGCCGAGATCTTCTCGGGGGGTGCGGCCCGGCCCCCCGATCAGGTGGGGAAAATTGCGGGAACCTTTCCGGGGTCGGCACCGGGCATTGGCTACGGACTCACCGAGACCAATGCCCTCGGCGCCGTAAATGCGGGTGCCGCATACGTTGCGCGGCCTTCGAGTACCGGGCGCGCGGTGCCCGCAGTCACCGAGTTCAAGGTGATTGACGGCGCAGGTCACACTGTGCCCGCCGGTGAGCGTGGCGAGCTGTGCATCAAGTCTACGGCGAATGTGCGCGGCTACTGGAACAAACCGGAAGCCACCCGCGAGGCCTTCGTCGACGGCTGGTTTCACACCGGTGATGTGGCCTGCCTGGATGACGAGGGCTTTCTGTATATCGTCGATCGCATCAAGGACATCATTATCCGCGGGGGAGAGAACATCAGCTGCATCGAGGTGGAAGCGGCGCTACATCGGCACCCCGCAGTGCGCGAGGCCGCGGTGTTCGGCCTCCCCGATGTACGCCTCGGTGAAACGGTGGGAGCGGTTGTCACGGTGCGTGCCGGGGCGGCACTGAATGCGGAGCAGCTGCAGGGCTTTCTGCGCGAACACCTGGCGGCCTTCAAGGTGCCGCAGCGGGTCTGGCTGCAGGAGCAGCCCCTGCCGCGCATCGCCTCAGGCAAGATTTTCAAGCGTCAGCTGAAGGCCCAGTACAGTGCCGGGTTGACGCAGGCGGCCAAAGACGAATAGTTGGCTAATCTTAATCACACACAGCAAGAGCGAGCATGCCATGGATCTCGGAGTCAGTGACAAACTACAACCCCTGCTGGCGCAGGTAAGGGCCTTCGTCGCGGAGGAAATCGAGCCGCTGGAAGCGGAGTATATGGCGGAGATCGGTGTCGGGGACCGCTGGCAGTTCACCCCCCGTCAGACCGAGATCATGGAAACCCTGAAGGGCAAGGCGAAAGCGGCCGGCCTGTGGAACTTCTTCCTGACCGACGGCGAGCATGGCTCCGGCCTGACCACCGTGGAATATGCCTATCTTGCCGAGGAAATGGGCAAGTCGCATATCGCCGCCGAGGTGTTCAACTGTGCCGCCCCGGACACCGGCAACATGGAGGTGCTGCACAAGTACGGCAGCGAGGCGCAGAAACGCGAGTGGCTTGAGCCGCTGCTGAATGGCGAGATTCGCTCCGCCTACGCCATGACCGAGCCCGGCGTGGCCTCATCGGACGCCACCAACATCAGCACATCCGCGGTGCTTGACGGTGACGAGTGGGTCATCAACGGCGAGAAGCACTATATCTCCGGCGCCGGTGACCCGCGCTGCAAGATCATGATTGTGATGGTCAAGACCGACCCCGATGCGCCCAAGCACCTGCAGCAGTCCCAGATACTGGTGCCCATGGATACGCCCGGCGTAGAGAACCTGCGCGCGATGAACGTGTTTTCCATGGACGATGCGCCCCACGGCCACATGCACCAGCGTTACACCAACGTGCGGGTACCCAGGGAAAACATGATCCTGGGGCCGGGCCGCGGTTTCGAGATCTCCCAGGGGCGGCTCGGCCCCGGTCGTATTCACCACTGCATGCGTGCCATCGGGGCGGCGGAGAAGGCGCTCCAACTCCTGTGTGAGCGCGCGGTTTCCCGCACGGCGTTTGGCAAGCCTCTCGCGCGTCTCGGCGGCAATGTCGATATCATCGCCAACGCGCGCATGGATATCGAAATGGCCCGCCTGCTCACCCTGAAAACCGCGTGGATGATGGATAACGTGGACCCGAAGGAAGCCCGGGTCTGGATCTCCATGATCAAGACCGCGGTGCCCAATATCTCCATCCGCATTGTCGACCAGGCAATCCAGATGTACGGTGCACTCGGTGTCTCCCAGGATACGCCGCTGGCCACCATGTACATGGGCCAGCGCACCCTGCGCCTGGCGGACGGCCCGGACGAAGTGCATCGCATGGTGGTGGGCCGCAACGAGCTCAGGCGCTACATGCAGCAACAGGAGGTCAACGCGACCTTCCGCGACGGCTGAGGGGCAGCCCTGGCTGATTTCACAACCGATACACGTAACCGCAAGGACATACACATGACCATGAAAGTCGTTCCCAACAGCGAAATGGTGAACCAGAAAGGCCTCAAGCTGGAGCCCGGCCCCTGGATTACCCTGGGGCAGGATCGCATCAACGCGTTTGCCGATGTTACCGAGGACCACCAGTTCATCCACATCGATGAAGAAAAAGCCGCGCAGACGCCCTTTGGTGGCACGATTGCACACGGCTTTCTCACGCTCTCCATGCTGGTGAAGATGTGCGAGGGTGTCGGGATCATGCCCGAGAAGGTGCTGATGGGGATCAATTACGGCTTCGACAAGGTGCGTTTCCTGACACCGGTGCGCGCCGGCAAGCGTGTACGTGCCCACGTCGAGATTGTGGATGTGCAGCCCAAGGACGGTAACCGGTTCCTGATCAAGCAGGCTATCTCGGTCGAGATCGAGGGCGAAGACAACCCCGCTCTGGTCGCTGAATGGCTGTCCATGGTGGTTGCGGGCTGAATTGACCTGCCCGCCGCGCGGGCACACAACATCGAATCAAGGGAGAGTAGAGTGATGAGTATTCGCTATGACGGTAAGGTCGCCATTGTCACCGGAGCGGGCCAGGGGCTGGGCCGCTGCCACGCCATTGCGCTGGCCGCCCGGGGCGCCAAGGTGGTGGTGAACGATCTGGGTGGTGCGAAGGACGGCACTGGCGCTTCCAGCGACGCGGCACGCGCGGTGGTCGCCGAGATTGAAGCGGCCGGTGGCGAAGCGATTGCCAACGGTGCCAACGTGGCGCAGTACGCCGAAGTGGAAGGCATGGTACAGCAGGCCATGGAGAAATGGGGCCGTGTGGACATTCTGGTCAACAATGCCGGCATCCTGCGCGACAAGAGCTTTACCAAGGGTGGGCTGGATGATTTCCAGCTGGTACTCGACGTGCACCTCATGGGGACCGTGAACTGCACCAAGGCGGTGTGGGACATCATGCGCGATCAATCCTACGGGCGCATCGTGGTCACCACCTCCTCCAGCGGCCTGTACGGCAACTTCGGCCAGAGCAACTACGGCGCCGCGAAAATGGGTGTGATCGGGCTGATGAATACGCTGGTCCAGGAAGGCGCCAAGTACAACATCCGGGTCAACGCACTGGCGCCCACCGCGGGTACGCGCATGACCGAGGGGTTGCTGCCGGAGAAAGCCTTTGAACTGCTGACGCCGGAAACCGTCACCCCGGCGGTGCTTTACCTGGTCAGCGAAGACTCACCGAACCGCACCATCCTCGCCGCGGGCGCCGGCGCCTTTGCCGTGTCGCGCATCGTGGAAACCGAGGGTGCCTGGCTGCCGGTGGAAGAGCAGACGCCGGAGGGCATTGCCGCACACTGGGATGAAATCAGCAGCCGGGAAGGCGAGCGTGAACTCACCGCGGGTTTTGAGCAAAGCATCAAGATGGTGGGCAAGGCCGCGGAGAACCTCGGCATCAAACTCGACTGATACGCCCCATTCACACAACAGGGGCGCGCGTCTGTCATGCCCCGGGAGAACATTATGAAAGAAGCTGTAATTGTCGCCACCGCCCGCACGCCGATCGCCAAGGCGTTTCGCGGCGGCTTTAACAACCTTGGCGGCGCCAGCCTGGGCGCGGCCTCCGTGGCCGAGGCCGTGCGTCGCGCCGGCATTGATCCCGCCCGGGTGGATGACGTGATCATGGGCAGCGCCCTGCAGCAGGGCGCCACGGGCTCCAACGTGGCACGGCAGATTGCCCTGCGTGCCGGCCTGCCGGTCACCGTCTCCGGTATGACGCTCGACCGGCAATGCTCCTCCGGCCTGATGGCCGTGGCGACGGCGGCCAAGCAGATCATGTATGACGGTATGAGCTGTGTTGTGGGCGGCGGCCTGGAATCCATCTCACTGGTGCAGAACGAGCACATGAACCTGCACCGGATGGTCGACGAAGAGCTCATGGCCATGCATCCCAATATCCACATGCCCATGCTGCAAACCGCGGAAGTAGTGGCGAAGCGCTACGGTATTTCCCGTGAAGCCATGGATGAGTATGGACTGCAGTCACAGCAGCGCACGGCCGAGGCCTATGCCGACGGCCGCTACGAGGCGGAGCTGGTACCGGTCACCTGCAAGCGCATCGTGTGGAACAAGGAAACCGGCGAGCAGTCCGAGGCCGAGGCCACGGTGAGTGCGGACGAGGGTGTGCGCGCGACAACCGCGGAAGGTCTCGCCGGCCTGAAAACGGTGATTGAAGGCGGCACCATCACGGCGGGTAACGCCTCGCAGCTGTCCGACGGCTCATCTGCACAGGTGCTGATGGACGCCAAACTGGCAGAGCAGGAGGGCCTGCAGCCACTGGGCCTGTACCGGGGTATCGCGGTGGCCGGCTGTGAACCGGACGAAATGGGCATCGGCCCGGTCTTCGCCGTGCCCAAGCTGCTCAAGCAGCACGGCCTGTCGGTGGATGATATCGGCCTGTGGGAGCTCAACGAGGCTTTTGCCGTGCAGGTGCTGTACTGCCGCGACCGCCTGGGTATCGACAACGCCAAGCTCAACGTCAGCGGGGGCGCGATTTCCATCGGTCACCCCTACGGTATGAGCGGTTCGCGCATGATTGGCCACGCCCTGCTGGAAGGCAAACGGCGCGGTGTGAAATATGTGGTGATCACCATGTGTGTCGGCGGCGGCATGGGTGCTGCCGGCCTGTTCGAGGTGCTGTGATATGAGAGCGATTGTCTGCAAGGAGCACGGACTGCCCGATAAACTGTCCCTGGAAACTGCGTGGCCCGACCCGGAGATGGGCGACGACGACGTGCTGATCGATGTCAAGGCGGCGGGGCTCAATTTTCCCGACGTGCTGATCATCCAGAACAAGTACCAGACCAAGCCCGATCTGCCCTTCATTCCCGGCGGCGAATGCTCGGGCGTGGTCGCGGCCGTGGGCAGCAAGGTCAAGCGCCTGAAGCCTGGCGACAAGGTGATCTCCATGGGGGCACACGGTGCGTTCTGCTCGCGCATTGCCGCGAATCAGCACAGCGTGTTTCCCATGCCGGAAGGCCTGAGCTTTGAGCAGGCTGCCGGCGTTGCAATCACCTATTTCACGTCCTACCACGCGCTCAAGCAGCGCGCCAACCTGCAGCCGGGGGAAACCCTGTTGGTCCTGGGTGCGGCGGGTGGAGTCGGCACGACGGCGGTCGAGCTGGGCAAGTTGATGGGTGCGCGGGTGATTGCGGCGGCGAGCACCGACGAGAAGCTGGCGCTGTGCAAGCAACTCGGTGCCGATGAGCTGATCAACTACAGCGACGTGTCGCTCAAGGACGCGCTGAAGGAGCTGACCGGCGGCAAGGGTGTGGATGTGGTGTACGATCCGGTCGGCGGTGACTACGCGGAACCCGCCCTGCGCAGTATGGCCTGGAAGGGTCGCTACCTGGTGATTGGTTTCGCCAGCGGCCCCATTCCAAGCATCCCGCTCAACCTGACGCTGCTCAAGGGCTGTTCGATTGTGGGTGTATTCTGGGGCCGCTTCATGGGTGAGGAGCCCGAGGTGAATCTGCAGAACATTCACGAGCTCTGGGCACTGTTTGCCGAGGGTAAGCTGAAGCCGGTGGTGACTGATCTGTTTGCCCTGGAGGACTATGAATCCGCCTACGCCTGCATGATGGAACGACGGGCGCGCGGCAAGGTGATTCTCACCCTGTAGGAGCAGCGGATGCAGCCTTTCGTCTTCAACACCGTGCCGCAGCTGGTCTGCCAGCCGGGTAGCGCGCTGGCGCTGGCGGAGCGCTGCCGGAGCCTCGGCATCCGTCGGCCGCTGCTGGTGACCGATCCCGGCTTGTTGGCAATCGGCCTGGTGCAGCCCGTGCAGGCTGCGCTGGAAGCGGCAGGGGTGCAGGTTACGCTCTATGACCAGGTGTGTGAGGACCCGCCCGAGGCCACCGTTGAGGCGGCGGCGGCGCGGGGTCGCGGCGCCGAGGTCGATGGGGTGATCGCGGTGGGCGGGGGCAGCTCCATGGACGTTGCCAAGGTGGTGGCGGTGCTGCTCGCGGGCACGCAGCCGCTGCAGGCCCTGTACGGTGTCGATCAGGTCGCTGGTGGGCGCCTGCCCCTGATTCTGGTGCCGACGACGGCAGGCACCGGCTCCGAGGTGACGCCTGTTGCGGTCATCACCACCGGTGAGACAACCAAGGCCGGTGTGTCCTCGCCCGTTCTCCTGCCGGATATTGCGCTGCTCGACGCCGACCTGACGCTGGGCTTGCCACCGCGGGTAACGGCCATGACCGGCGTCGATGCCATGGTGCATGCCATCGAAGCCTACACGTCCAAACTCAAGAAGAACCCGTTGTCAGATAACCTGGCGCGCGAGGCGCTGCGGCTGCTGGCAGCCAATATCCGCACGGCCGTCAGCGACGGGGCCAACCGGGAGGCCCGTGCGGCCATGCTGCTGGGCGCCTGCCTTGCGGGGCAGGCGTTTGCCAACGCTCCGGTCGCTGCAGTGCACGCGCTGGCCTATCCGCTGGGGGGGCATTACCACATTCCCCACGGTCTCAGTAACTCGCTGGTATTGCCTTCGGTGCTGTCCTACAACATGCCGGCGGCCGAGACGCTGTATGCAGAACTTGCCGAAATCATCGTGCCGGCCGCCACGGGCAGCGCCGCCGCTCGCGCCGCCGCACTGGTGGAGGCCCTGCAGCAGCTGATTGCCGATGTGGGTCTGCCCGCCACTCTAGCGGAGGCTGGTGTGCCGGCAGCGGAGCTGCCCATGCTGGCAGCGGACGCCATGCAGCAGCAGCGCTTGCTGGTGAATAACCCGCGCGAGGTGAGTGAGGCGGATGCGCTGGCGATGTATCGCGCAGCGCATGGCGACGTCGCATGAGCAAGCGGCCGCGGCGGGATGCCTACAAGGTGTTTTACCCCATCAGCACGCGCTGGTCCGACAATGACACCTACGGGCATATCAACAACGTGGTCTACTACGCCTATTTCGATTCGGTGGCCAACCGCTATCTGATCGAGGAAGGTGGACTGGATATTGCGGAGGGTGCCATCGTCGGTTACGTGGTGAGCTCGGGCTGTGACTACCATGCGCCGGCCAGTTACCCGGAGGCGATCGAGGGCGGCCTGCGGGTCGATCGTCTCGGCAACAGCTCGGTGCAGTACGGCATTGCCATTTTTCGCGAGGGCGAGGATGAGGCCCTCGCTCACGGCCACTTCGTGCACGTTTTCGTGGACCGTGCAGCCAACCGGTCGGTGCCGATACCGGATGGCTTGCGGGCGGCGCTGGAAAAGCTGGTGGCCGGCTGATGCCGCGCTACTTCAGCAGATAGCGCAGCAAGAGGTTCAGCACCTCCCGGCGGAAAACCGGGTCCTCCAGGGCCTCCGGGCGCTCGGCAAGCGCCGACTGCAGGCTGGCATCCAGGCTGCGGCGGGCAATGAACGCCATGGTGTCGATCGGACCGGCCCGCAGCTGCTGCCGATGGCGCCGCAGGAAGCCCGGAAACCAGTCTTCCCAGGAGGGATTGGCAAGTGATTGGGTGAGCTGGTTCACGCGGGCGCGAATATCCAGGCTCTGCTGGTACTGCAGGTAGAAATCCGGGTACATGCGATACAGCTGCAGCAGCAGCGTGGCTTCCAGATCAATGATGGCTGCCAGTGTGGCCTCCACACCCTGGTCAGTGAGGGCGTGAATCCGCGCGAACTCACTCTCGGTCTGGGCCAGTAGGCCCGCCATGCGCTCTTCGTACAGGTCCGCCAGCACCGCCTCCTTGTTGGGAAAATACTGGTACAGGGAGGCAATATTCACCCCCGCCACATCGGCAATGCGCGCAGTGGTCAGCCGGTCGGGGCCCTCCTGTTCCAGGATTTTCAGGCAGGCTTCGCGGATGGCCTCGACCAGCGCGCGGGAGCGCTGCTGGCGCGGACGCTTGCGCGGTGCGGGCAGCTCGTTAGTGGGCACAGCACTGCGCCTGTGGTGAAAAATGTAAGGGTCTGTGCATGGGTATCCTGCGTGGCGTGAAAAACCTTGTAGAAACAACAGGTTGTATTCGGTCTTCGGCGCTGGAAACCGCAGTTGCCAGCGGCCCCCAAGCGGCTAGAGTACTGTATTCCTGACGCTGGGCAAGGCACACCATGTATTTCGATTTTGATTACTACCGGCGCCTCCTGCGCCATGTCTGGGGGTTGAAACAGTGGCCCGGACGCCGTCGCCTGCTGCTGCGCCTGCTACTGGTCACGCCGCTCGCCACACTGTTCAATACCCTGTGCTTTCTACTTGATTACATCTTCTTCCCCCGGCTGTGGACCCAGCGCGTCGTCGCGCCGGTGTTCATCGTGGGGCATGCGCGCAGTGGCACAACGCTCATGCATCGCCTGTTGTCGGCGGATGGCGAGCGCTTCAGCTATTTCCTCTACTGGGAAACACTGTTCCCGTCGCTGTTGCAGAAGCGGGTCATTCGCTGGTTGGGCACAGTAGACAGCGGTCTGCTGGGCGGCGCCCTGTATCGACGGATCAAGGCCTGGGATGACAAGACCTTCGGTCCGGTTTCGCCATATCCACAATATGAGCCTGTGGACTTCAGAGGAAGACCAGTTCGCCATGCGGGCGGCCTTCGTGACCCAGCAGTGGGCGACGGACCTGCCAGTGATGGATGTGCTGGATCTGTTCCATCTGGATCAGATGCCCGCCAAGCGCCGGCGCTGGCTGCACCATTACCGGGAGCTGATCAAACGCCAGCTGCTGCTCAATGGCGGTGACCGTGTGCACCTGAGCAAGAATCCGGTGATGAGTGGCTGGGTGGGTTCGTTGATCGAGTATTTCCCGGATGCCCGTATCGTGGTCATGCTGCGGGATCCGGCCGAGTGCGTGCCCAGCCTGCTCAAGCTGGTGGAGATTTCCTGGAAGAGCAAGGGCTGGGGCAAGGAAGATTACGCGCGCTCCCTCGACCTGTTGCTGGAAACCTCTTTCGAGAGCTTCCACAATCCTGCCCGCCAGCTGGCCGCACATCCGGACACGCCCCGTGCCGTGGTGGACTACCGCGAGCTGACCGCACATCCGCGGGAGACGGTGCACGCCGCCTACCGGGCCCTGGGCATGACGGTGAACCCGGAATTCGACGCGTTCCTGCAGGCCAATGCGGAACGTGAAAAGAGCCATCACTCCAAATTCGAATACAGCCTTGGCGACTACGCCCTGTCGCGGGAGCTGCTCGAGGAGCGCCTCGCTGACTTCTACGCACGGTATGCATGGCCCACCAGTACACAGGAAAGCGTTTCCACTCCGTCATAAGAGGCACAGGACATGTCCCAGCAAGACAGTAATCACGCCACCCGCGCAGCATTGCGCCAGGCCTTCGATGACATGATTCAGGGCTTCCAGGAGGCGCGCGATGCCATCGATGATCCAGCGCTGTATCCGCCGCCCCCCAGCGACCGCAATCTGGCGGAGGGCTACCGCTATGTGCTGGGTTTCATGCTCGCCGGCATTGAGCGCGCCCTAGGCGATCCACTGTATCCACGGTTTCGCCGCGCCATCCAGCCCATGAACCGCTCAACGATCGACAATGCCGATGCCGTTTACCTGGGCGTGGAGATCGACGGCAATTACAGTTACCGCATTCGCGGCCGCGCCGCCGACAGCCGACACTGGCGCGGGGAGCCCGCCGCGCCGGGCAGGACGGCCCCGCAGTATGTGATTTTCGAGCTGGCCAGCGGCTACGCGGGCGACAGCGGTGAGCTGTCGGAAATGACCCCGGGCACCCGCATCAACACTGGCACCCTGGACAGCACGGCGTTGCAAGTGGCGGAGGACGGCAGCTTCGACATTCTGGTCGCCCCGGAGAAACCCGACGGATACAAGGGCAATTTCCTCCTCAGCCGGCGCAGCAGCCGTGGTGTGGAGCACGTTGGTCGCTTTCTTACCTGCCGCGAGCTGTTTCACGACTGGGAAAACCAGGACCTCCTGGATCTGGAAATCCTGCGCATCGGCTGTGAGCAGGAGCCGCGCCCACCGATAGACCCGGAGGCTGCCCTGCAGATGCTGCGTGAGGTGGGCCGTGTCGCGCGCAACCAGGTACACTTCTGGAACGCTTTCAACGCGATCACGCTGGAGACCTACGGCCAGGTACCGGGTGGCCTCAGTGAGCGCATGGGCCTGGACAAGCCGTTCATGCCGGTGAACGACATGAACCCGCCGAACGCATTGGGCCTGGCCACGGGCGGCGGGCAGAGCAGCAATATCTACGCTGGTGGCACCTATCTGCTGGATGACGACCAGGCGCTGATTATCGAAACCCGCACTCCGGTGGAGCCACACTTTCTGGGCTTCCATCTCGCCAACCTGTGGGGCGAATCCCTCGATTTCGAGAGTTACCCCAGCAACATCAACGCGCACTTCGTCGAAACTGACCCCGACGGCGCCCGGCGCTGGGTGGTTTGCCACCGCGACCCGGGTGTGGCCAACTGGGTCAGCACCACCGGGGTCCCGCACGGCTATACCAGCATGCGCTGGACCTATCCGGAGCCTCCACCGAAGGAGGAGTGGCCGCAGCTGAAGGTCACGCTGGTAGCATTTGATGCCATCAGTGAGCACCTGCCGCATGCACGCCGGGTCGGCCCTGGGGAGCGCGCCGCACAGCGGCTGCTGCGTCATCGGCATGTGCAGCGGCGCTATCGACAGTATTGATAATCGATAACAACAAAAAGGAGTCTGCAATGGGACAACTGGAAGGCAAGACAGCGCTGATTACCGGCGCCAGTCGCGGCATCGGACGAGCCATAGCAACCCGCTTTGCGGCGGAGGGCGCGGCAGTGGTCCTGGTGGCATCACGCCTGGGCGCGCACGGCAATCTGGCCGGCACGCTGGAGGAGGCCGTGGCGGAGATCAACGCCGCGGGCGGCCGCGCGGCGGCGGAGGTCTGCAGCCTGCTCGACGCCGAGGCCCGGTCAGATCTGGTGCAGCGTGCCGCCGCACATTTCGGGCCGATCGATATTCTGGTGAACAATGCCGCCATGCAGCGCGCCGACATGCCCAGCCGGGTGAACACCGAGCAGCGCAACCAGATGTTCGACCTGAACGTCAATGTGCCGGTGGAGCTGGCAGCCCAGGCCCTGCCAGGCATGCGGGAGCGTGGGCGGGGTTGGATCCTGAGCATCAGCAGTGCCACGGTGCAGCAGCCGGTGGTGCCATACCGCCATACCCGCGAGAGCGCGCTGGTGATTGCCGCCTACGGGGCCAGCAAGGCGGCGCTGAACCGCTACAGTGAGGGTCTGGCGCACGAGCTCGCGCCGGAGAATATCTACGTCAACACGCTGGCGCCGGAGAGCATTGTGCTGACGCCGGGCGCCGAGTATGTACGCGATATCGCCCGCCAGTTCCCCGACTGGGCGGAGCCTGTGGAGATGATGGCGGAAGCGGCGCTTTCGCTGTGCTCGGGCACCCATGTGGGGCACACGGCCTACAGTCGGCAGTGGGTGCTGGGGCAGGGCCTTGCGGTGCGCAGCCTGGATGGCAAGACTGTGCTGGGTGATGCGTTCCTGCCTGTCGATCTCGGCTAGTTTACTGCACTCCCGCGCCGTTCCCGCTGCACCAGCAGCATCAGCACCACGAAAAACACGCTGGCGCTGAACAGCGGCGCCAGGGTGGGGTGTATCTGGTACAGCGCGCCGGCGCACAGTGGCCCGGCAACAAAGCCGATCGCGGGGCAGGCAGCGACCAGCCCGGCCACCGAACCCTGTTCCTCGGCGGACACCGCGAGTGATGCGCCTGCGGAAACGGAGGGCATGGTCAGGCCCAGGCCGGTGCCGAGGAAGGCCATACCCAGCGCCAGCAGCGGAAAATGATCGGCACTGGCCAGGATCGCAGCGCCGCAGAGCATCGCCAGCAGGCCCAGGCGAATGAATTGCCCCGGTTCCAGTTTCACCCGTTGCATTACCGTGATCTGCACCAGGAAGGTGAACAGGGCCGACACCATCAGCGCGGCGCCGGTCATCTGTGCGGTCTGTATGCCGTTCAGCGCCAGTTTGTCCTGCAGCGTGAAGCCCAGCGTCTGCTGGATCCCGGAAAAGCCCACGAACAGCCCGACGGCGGTCGCCAGCAGGTGGCGCACCCGCCGGTCGGTGAAGCGCAGGCGTATGCGCAGGTGTCGCGGGACGCGTTCGCGGCGCGGCGTTTTCGGCAATTGCCGCCACACCAGCAGTGCCGCTGAGGCCGCCAGCGCCGCGGCAAAATACAGCGGTGCCAGCAGGCCGAAGGTCGCCAGGGCGCCACTCACCGCGGGGCCCAGGATGGTACCCATGCTGTTGGCGGTTCCCAGGCGCGCCATGGTCCGGGTACGGTACTCCGGCCCGCTGTTGTCTGCGGCATAGGCGGTCGTGGCGGGGTTGGTGGCAGACATCACGACTGACTGTCCGCAGCGCGCCAGCAGCGCCACGGCATAGAGCAGGGTGCCGCCCAGAACGCCCGCCAGTCCGAGAGAGAAGACGCTGGTAAAGACCAGCGTGCCAACGGTGTAACCCAGCAGGCCGGTGATGATGATGGGTTTGCGGCCCACCCGGTCACTCAGGCGGCCCCAGTGCGGAGAGGCGAGGGCGAAAATGAGTGCCGAGATGGCGATAATGGAGGTGATCTGCAGTTCCGCAAGCGCGACTTCGCGGCCCAATGGGGCCAGTATCGCAAACACCAGCGATTGGCCCATGCCGGTTGCCATCAGGGCCAGAATGAGCACGGTCAACTGCCCGCCAGAGAGCCTGCCCGTGGTCATGGTACCTGCTGCCCGGATGCGCTCAAGCGAGGTCCTGTCCGATCTTGCCCAGGCCCGGCATAAAACGGGGATAACTGACGGGAAACAGCCGCGTCAGCAGATTGATGAACCTGGCATCGTTGCCGATCAGCAGGCGCGGCTGCCGCTTTTCCACGGCACGGATGATCTGCGCCGCGGCCGACTCGGCGGTAGTGCGCACATGCTGTGCGAACATTGCGGCCTTGTCCTCCTCGGTGACGTCGGCACCGCCACCGCGGCTGCGACGGGCAATGTTCGTGCCGACGCCGCCGGGGTGCACGCAGCACACGTGCACGTTGCTGCCCTGCATTTCCAGGCGCAGGGCCTCCGTGTAGCCGCGCACGGCGAACTTGGAGGCGTTGTACGCAGACTGCGTCGGCACACCAATCATGCCGAATATGGATGAAATGTTGACCAGGTGGCCCTGGGACGCGCGCCGGAGCAGGGGCAGGAAGGCCATGGTGCCATGGACAACTCCCCAGAAATTGATGCCCATCAGCCACTGCACGTTGGCATAGTCACAGGCGTCGACACGGTCGCTGTAGCCCACGCCGGCATTGTTGATCACGATGTCCACCGCGGGCTGTTGCGCCGCGATGGCGGCGGCCCAGGCGTCCATTGCCTGCTTGTCGGCGACGTCCACGCACTGTTGCCGTACCGGCACATCCGGTCGCTCCAGCCCTGCGACGGTGTCAGCCAGGCCCGCGGCGTCGATATCGCTCAGAAACAGGGCGCAGCCCTCGCGGTTGAGTTGCTGCGCCAGAGCGCGGCCGATACCGGAGCCAGCGCCGGTGATCACGGCGGTTTTTCCGCTGCTGTACGTCATGTCGGGGATGTTCCTGTTGTCCAGTGTGAGCGCCACATCATAGAAAACCCGGGGTGCAGCGCAACTGTTTTTTCCCGCGCGGCAGACCAGCGGGCCCGGTACTGCGCCGCTGGGGCCGTCATCTGCGCTACACTGTGCGCCCCCCGCAGAGCGGACGCTATCAGGACTCCCCGACCATCTTTATGAACCAGGCTTCAGGTATTTCGCTTCCGGTGATATTCGCCCTCGGCTTCACGATGATGCTGGGGCCTTTCGCCATTGATACCTACCTGCCCGCGTTTCCCCTGATTGCGGCGGCACTGGGCGTGACCATTCACGATGTGTCGCTCAGCATTTCGGTGTACATGATGGGCTTCGCCGTGGGGCAGCTGACCGGTGGCGCCCTGTCGGACCGCTACGGCCGCCGGCGCGTGCTGGCGACCGGGCTGGCCGTATTTGCGCTGGCCAGCTTTGCGCTGGCACAGGTGGCGTCGCTGGAAGCGCTGCTCTGGGGGCGTCTGTTGCAGTCTATCGGTGGTGGCTGGATTGGTGTATCGGTGCCGGCCCTGGTGCGCGATCGGGTGCAGGGTGTACAGGCCGCCAAACTGTTTTCAATGATTGGCATGGTCGCCATTGTGGCACCGGCTATCGCGCCGGCAATCGGCGCCCTGCTGTTGCAGGTGGGAGATTGGGGGCTGGTGTTCCTGTTCCTCGGCGCCTATGCCCTGTTCCTGTTGCCACTGCTGCAGGCCACGGTGTTTCGCGGGCCGCACAGGCCACCCGGGGGCGCTGATGGCCTCGGGTTTCTGGCGCGCTACCTCGGGGTGCTCCAAACCCGCAGTGCGCGGCCGTACATTTTCTGGCAGACGGCCTCCTTCGGCGGCCTGATCATATTTGTCACCTATGCCTCGTATATCTACCTCGGGCATTTTGCCCAGTCCCGGGCGGCCTTCACCGGCCTGTTCGCCTGCAACATTGTGGCAATTTTTGCCTGTAACCTGGGCAATCGGGTACTCCTGAACCGCTTGCAGCCGCGTCAGATCATGGTGGCGGCTACCTGGGTGCAGGCCGCCAGCGGTCTTGCGCTGCTGCTGATTGTGCTGCTTGATGGGCCGGTGCAGGCGTTTCTGCCCGCCATGATGGTATACGCCGGTATGCTGGGCGCAATCAGCCCGAACATCCAGGCCTGCTATCTGGAATCCTTCCCGCGCAGTGCCGCCTCGGCGGCCGCGGTGATGGGTGCTACCCAGTTCGGCCTGGGCGGCGCGGCGAGCGCGCTGAGCAACCTGTTGCCCGAGGCCCTGCTGAGCGTGGTTGCCTGTATTGCAGCCTGTGCGTTCGCGAGCCTGGGCTGCATGTTGTGGTCACGGCGCAGTGCCGGCCAGTAAGGCACCGGGCCCCGGCGGGCAGGCGGGGCATCGCCGCGGTGTTTGCTGGACAGGGCCGGGGGTATCCCCTACAATTCTGCCCCAGTTTTCATATGCCCGGGCCGCGCTCCTGGCATCGGTTTTATCTGCGAGTAACCAGAGCTGATTCTATGAGAAAAAGCGAGATGTGGTGTCCCCCATCTCGCTTTTTTTCAGCGCGCGCAGCAAAGGTTCGCCGCTGAATCTTGGAGGTGTTCTTGTCCAGCCCAGCCCTTTTGGCCCTTGAAGATGGCACCGTTTTCAGAGGTGTGGCGATTGGAGCGGATGGTGCCTCCGTTGGTGAGGTGGTGTTCAACACCGCAATGACCGGGTATCAGGAGATCCTCACGGATCCCTCCTACGCGCGCCAGATTGTCACCCTGACCTACCCCCACATCGGCAACACCGGGACCAACGCGGAAGACGAGGAATCCTCCGCCATCTGGGCCGCGGGGCTGGTGATTCGGGATCTGCCCCTGATGGCGAGCAACTACCGCAATCAGGAAGACCTGCAGAGCTACCTGCGGCGGCGCAATATTGTGGGTATTGCCGATATCGACACCCGGCGCCTGACCCGCATACTGCGCGACAAGGGCGCACAGAACGGCTGCATCATGGCCGGTGAACAGGTGGATGAAGCAGCGGCTCTGGCCCAGGCGCGCGGGTTTGCCGGGCTCAAGGGCATGGACCTGGCGAAGGAAGTCAGTGTGGACGCGCCCTACACCTGGCGCGAGGGCAGCTGGGTACTGGGCTCCGGTTACAGCGAACGGCCCGACACGGAACTGCCCTGGCACGTGGTGGCCTACGACTATGGCGTCAAGCGCAACATCCTGCGCATGCTGGTCGACCGCGGCTGCCGCCTCACGGTGGTGCCGGCGCAAACCCCGGCCAGCGAGGTGCTTGCCCTGCAACCGGACGGGGTGTTCCTGTCCAACGGTCCGGGCGACCCGGAGCCCTGCGACTACGCCATCACCGCCATCCGCGACATTCTCGAGACCGACATACCGGTGTTCGGCATTTGCCTGGGACACCAGCTGCTGGCCCTGGCCAGCGGCGCCCGTACCCTGAAGATGGGTCACGGTCACCACGGGGCGAACCACCCGGTGCAGAACCTCGATGACGGTACGGTGCTGATCACCAGCCAGAACCACGGGTTTGCGGTGGACGAGGCCGGCCTGCCGGGCACGCTGCGAGTCACCCACAAGTCACTGTTCGACGGCACCTTGCAGGGTATCCACCGCACCGACAAGGCGGCTTTCGGCTTCCAGGGGCACCCGGAAGCCAGCCCGGGCCCGCACGATGCCGCCCCACTGTTTGACCATTTCATCGCCTTGATGACCGCCAGAACCGGGAGCCGCTGAACCGCCATGCCCAAGAGAACCGACATTAAGAGCATTTTGATCCTCGGCGCAGGCCCTATTGTCATCGGCCAGGCCTGCGAGTTTGACTACTCCGGAGCCCAGGCCTGCAAGGCGCTGCGCGAGGAGGGTTACCGGGTCATCCTGGTGAACTCCAACCCGGCCACCATCATGACCGACCCGTCGATGGCGGACGCCACCTACATTGAGCCCATTGTCTGGCAGACCGTGGCACGGATTATCGAAGAAGAGCGCCCGGACGCGATACTGCCCACCATGGGCGGACAGACCGCGTTGAATTGCGCACTGGATCTGGCGCGCGAGGGTGTGCTGGACAAGTTCGGTGTGGAGATGATCGGTGCGACCAAGGAAGCCATCGACAAGGCCGAGGACCGCCAGCTGTTTGGCCTGGCCATGAAGCGCATCGGCCTGGAAACTCCCCGTGCAGCGCTGGCCCACAGCATGGAGGAAGCTTTCCAGGTGCTGGACCAGATCGGCTTCCCCTGCATTATCCGCCCCTCCTTCACCATGGGGGGCTCCGGCGGTGGTATCGCCTACAACCGTGACGAGTTCGAGCAGATCTGTACCCGCGGCCTGGACCTCTCGCCGACCAAGGAGCTGTTGATCGACGAGTCGCTGATCGGTTGGAAAGAATATGAAATGGAGGTGGTGCGCGACAAGAACGACAACTGCATCATCGTCTGCTCCATCGAGAACTTCGACGCCATGGGCGTGCACACGGGCGACTCCATCACGGTGGCCCCGGCACAAACCCTCACCGACAAGGAATACCAGATCATGCGCAACGCCTCGTTGGCGGTGCTGCGTGAAATCGGCGTGGAGACCGGCGGCTCCAACGTGCAGTTCGGTATCGACCCCAAAACCGGGCGCATGGTCATTATCGAGATGAACCCCCGGGTGTCGCGCTCCTCGGCGCTGGCCTCCAAGGCCACCGGTTTCCCCATCGCCAAGGTGGCGGCCAAGCTGGCCATTGGCTACACGCTGGATGAACTGCAGAACGACATTACCGGCGGCGTCACACCGGCCTCTTTCGAGCCGGCGATCGACTACGTGGTCACCAAGATCCCGCGCTTCGCCTTTGAGAAGTTCGGTGCCGCAGATCCGCGCCTGACCACCCAGATGAAGTCGGTGGGCGAGGTGATGGCGATCGGGCGCACCTTCCAGGAGTCCCTGCAGAAGGCGCTGCGCGGGCTGGAAGTGGGTTCAGCGGGCTTTGAGCACAGGATCGACGTGGACAACCCGGACCTGCGCGAAGAGCTGGTGTCGGAGTTGACCAACCCCGGAGCGGACCGCATCTGGTACATCGGTGACGCCTTTCGCGCCGGCATGACCGTCGATCAGGTGTATCAGTACACCGGCGTGGACCCCTGGTTCCTGGTGCAGATCGAGGACATCATCGCCACCGAGGACGCACTGAAGCCCGTGGCCCTGCTGGATATTGACCGCGAGCGCATGTTCCGCCTCAAGCGCAAGGGCTTCTCCGACGCCCGCCTGGCGGTGCTGCTGGGCGTGAGCGAGCGCGAGCTGCGCAAGCACCGGCATGCGCTGGGTATCCGTCCGGTCTATAAGCGGGTGGATACCTGTGCTGCGGAGTTCACCTCCGCCACGGCCTACATGTATTCCACCTACGAGGAGGAGTGCGAAGCCGCGCCTTCCGATCGCGACAAGATCCTGGTGCTGGGTGGTGGCCCGAACCGCATCGGCCAGGGCATCGAGTTCGACTACTGCTGTGTGCATGCCGCGCTGGCCATGCGCGAAGACGGCTACGAAGCGATCATGGTGAACTGTAACCCGGAGACAGTTTCCACCGACTACGACACCTCCGATCGCCTGTACTTCGAGCCGGTGACGCTGGAAGATGTGCTGGAGATTATCGATCTCGAACAGCCCAAGGGCGTTATTGTGCAGTTCGGCGGACAGACGCCGCTGAAGCTGGCGCGCGACCTGGAAGCCCACGGCGTGCCGATCATCGGCACCACGCCGGACGCCATCGATCGCGCGGAAGACCGCGAGCGGTTCCAGAAAATGATCCAGAAGCTCGGTCTGCGGCAGCCCGCCAACACCACCGTTCGCAGCGTGGAAGAGGCGCTGGAAGCGGCGTCGCGTATCGGCTACCCGCTGGTGGTGCGTCCGTCCTACGTGCTGGGTGGTCGCGCCATGGAGATCGTGTACCGCGAGGAAGACCTGCTGCGCTACATGCGCGATGCGGTGCAGGTCTCCAACGATGCACCGGTGCTGCTGGACTCTTTCCTCAGCGCCGCGATTGAAGTGGATATCGATGCGGTCAGCGATGGCGAGCAGGTGGTGATCGGCGCCATCATGCAGCACATCGAGCAGGCCGGCGTGCACTCCGGTGACTCCGCCTGTTCCCTCCCGCCCTACAATCTGGCCCCGGAGGTGCAGGATGCCATGCGCGAGCAGGTGCGGCAGATGGCGCTGGAGCTGGGTGTGAAGGGGCTGATGAACGTGCAGCTGGCCTGGCAGGACGACGAGATCTACGTGATTGAGGTGAACCCGCGCGCATCGCGTACCGTGCCTTTCGTATCCAAGTGCATCGGTGTGTCACTGGCGAAAGTGGCGGCGCGCTGCATGGCGGGCCAGAGCCTGGCATCGCAGAATTTCACCCGCGAGATTGTCCCTCCCTACTTCTCGGTGAAGGAGGCGGTGCTGCCCTTCAACAAATTCCCCGGTGTAGACCCGATTCTCGGCCCCGAAATGCGCTCTACCGGCGAGGTGATGGGTACCGGCGACACCTTCGCCGGCGCCTTCGCCAAGGCCCAGCTGGGTGCCGGAGAGCCGCCACCGCGCAGCGGCATGGCGCTGATGAGCGTGCGCGATGTCGACAAACCCGGCGCGGTGCGGGTGGCGCGTGAACTGGTGGCGCTGGGCTTCACCCTGGCAGCGACCAGTGGTACGGCCAAGGCACTGGAAGACGCCGGCCTGCAGGTGCGGCGTGTGAATAAAGTGCTGGAGGGCCGGCCGCACATCGTCGATATGATCAAGAACGACGAGGCCGACCTGATCATCAACACCACCGAGGGGCGCCGTGCGACCACCGACTCGGCGCCGATTCGCGCCAGCGCCGAGCAGCACCGGGTGTTCTACACCACCACGCTGGCGGCAGCGGAAGCGATGACCATGTCCCTGAAACTGGAGACGGACAAAACGGTACGCAGGCTGCAGGACCTGCACAGGAGCATCGTGCAATGAGTAAAGTACCCATGACCGTCAGCGGCGAACGCCTGCTGCGGGAAGAACTGGACCGACTCAAGCGTGTTGAGCGGCCGCGCATTGTCGCGGCCATCGCCGAGGCCCGCGAGCACGGCGACCTGAAAGAGAACGCGGAGTATCACGCCGCCCGCGAACAGCAGAGTTTTGCGGAAGGGCGTATCCAGGAGATCGAAAGCAAACTGGCCAACGCGCAAGTCATTGATGTGACTGCGATTGCGCGCACGGGCAAGGTGATCTTCGGTGTTACGGTCGACCTGATCAATGTCGATACCGACGCCACGGTCACCTACCGCATCGTGGGGGAAGATGAGGCCGACGTGAAGAACAACCTGATATCCGTTGGCTCGCCCATCGCACGCGCGTTGATCGGCAAAGAGGAGGGTGATGTCGTGGTGGTCCGGGCGCCGGCCGGCGATATCGAATACGAGATAGCCGAGGTGCGCCATATCTAGCGCGCATCCTCCGGCGGTCGCGCCAGATGGATGACGACCGCCGGGTGCGCTCTCTGCAGTTTCTGCCGCTGCTGTGCCTTGCAGCAGGCTTGTTTTACGCTTCTCTGGCCTCCGCCACCGCAACACCAGTGGCGTATCCTGACCGAACAGGTCACACAGTCACCCTGCACTTGTCGGCACAGGGCAACGCTGCACTGAATCTCGCCTGCCCTGCCTCAGCGCAGCTGCTGCATGTGCGCGTCGATCGCGGCGAGCTACTGAGCGCAGTGGCGCTGCAGCGGCTGTCGACGCGACCCGCAGCACATCGCGGAGAACGGGTGCCCGGCCCCTTCAGCGGCGGCGCGTTGCAGCTGCCGCTTTACGCGCCCGGGCCTGGGGAGCTGGCAGATTCGCGCTGCCGCATGCAGGTGCAGGGGCGGCCGGGGGCGCGGCTGACCTTCAGCGCGTTTGTGTGGCAACCCGTCACCCTGGGGGCGCGCCTGCGCGGTATGTGGAGCGACTGGACCGGCTATCGTTCCTGGCAGCAGTATTCTATCAACGCTCATGCAGCAGTGGTGCAGGCATGGCACGGCCTGTCCCCCAACGTGCTGCTCGGCGCGGTTTTCCTGCTGGTTGGGCTGCTGGGCTTCAGGCGCTGGCGCACACGTTTTCTGTTGGGGTGGATGCTGGCCTGCTGGCTGGTACTGGATCTGCCCTGGCAATGGCGCCTCCTGCAACAGGCGGAGGCGACCCGAGCGGTGTTTGCCGGGGTGGCGGCCGAGCGCCGACCCGGGCTGACTGAAGACGCCGCGCTCTGGGCCTTTGCCGAACAGATCCGCACACGGGTGCCCGCGCTTGAACCCCGATTCTTCGTCGCCAGTGCCAGCGATTACGCCGGGATGCGTATGGCCTATTACCTGTATCCGCGGAATGTGTACTGGCGTCGCGATGGTCCCGAGCTGCCCCCGGGGGATGCCCTGCACGGCGGGGACTATGTGGTAGTGGTCCAGCCCAGCGAATTGCGCCGCGAGCCCCAGTCTGGTGACCTGGTGCTGGCGGGTTTGCAGGCGCGGGTGCTGCTTGACGTGGGCGGCATCGCCCTGTTCGAGGTGCGCTGAGTGGACTGGCTGCGCCTGACGCTCGCTTTGCTCCTGCCGCTGCTGGTGGGCGTTCAGTGGGTCGCGCGGTTGATACCGGCGTCGCCCGGCAGGCCCTGGCTGGTGGCCGGCTACGGGCTGTTCGCTGGCCTCATGTTCTGGCCCCTGCTGTTGCGGTTGTGGTCGGCCTGCGGGCTGCCGCTGGGGTTCTGGCCGCCACTGGGTGTCGCCGCGCTGTTGCTTGTGGCTCTGCGCTGGTGGCCGCAGACGGCACTTCCGACCGTCCGGCAGGTGGCCCACTCACGCCCGTTGCCGGGTATCCGTCTGCTCTGCGGCGTGCTGCTGGCGTTACTCTGCCTGCGCCTGCTGTCGCTTGGCGCTGAGGTCATCTGGCGGCCGCTGTTTCCCTGGGACGCGACGATGCACTGGGCGACCAAGGCGCGCACCTGGTTTGAATGGCAGCGCCTGGTGCCCTTCGTGTCCAACGAGGCGTGGCTGCAGCTGGGCGGACAGGGCGTGTTTACCGACCACCACCCCGATTACCCGGTGACCGTGCCGCTCTGGCAGTATTGGCTGGCCACGGCGCTGGCGCGCTGGGATCCGGCGCTGATCAACCTGCCCTGGCTGGTCTGTTACTGCAGCCTGGGCATGGCATTCTTCGGTCAGGCCAGGGCGGCGGCAGCATCCGCCGCGGAAGCGCTGGTGTTCAGCTTTTTCCTGCTGACGCTCCCCTTGCTCAACACCCATGTGGCACTCGCCGGCTATGCAGACCTGTTCCTCGCAACAGCCTTCGGTCTTGCGCTCATGGCTTTGCACAACGGCAGCGTGGGCGGTCAGCGGTGGCAGTGGCCCCTGCTGGCGTTTTCCGCGCTGAGCTGCCTGCTGATCAAGAATGAGGGTTTTTTCTGGATGCTGACCCTGCTCCCCGGCCTCTGGGTCGCGCGGCGTCGCGATGCCCGGCGCGTCTTGCTGGCGATAGCCGGCATCGCAGTTGCTGTGCCTCTGGTGCTGTGGCTGTTCCCGCCGGACATTAGCGTCGCGGGGCATTCGCTGCACAGCCTTGACCTGGGATATCGCCCGGGCGCTTTGTCCGGTATTCTCAGGAGCCTTCTGGTGCTGGGCAATTGGCATATGTCGCTGTGGTATCTGATATTCCTGGTGGCCCTAGCCGTGTGGCAACGCCCCGGCCTTCTGGTGGCAGCCGGTCCACTGGTCACAGCGCTGTGCGTCGCCTTCCTGCTGTTCCTGTGGCTGTTCACGGTGACTGAATTTGCCATCGGTGCGATTCGCCAGACGGCGGTAGGGCGGATCGGTCTGCACCTGATGCCGGGCGTGCTGTTCCTGTTGTTGGTGATGCACGGCCAGCTGCGCAGGTCGGCGCCGCGACCGGCCTCCACTGAGTTGGCGGGTTAGCCGTGGTCGCGGCGGAACGGGGATGGCACCTCGCCTGGCTGCTGCTGGGCGGCCTATGCCTGATTCCGGCGACGCTGCCCCTGTCGTCGTTGCCCGTGTTGAATGACCTGTTGCCTGCACTCGCGCACCATGTCCTGCCGGAGAAGGCGCGTTATTCGCCCCTGGGTTACTGGCTGCTGTTGACGCTGGTCTGGCAGGCGCAGCGCCGGTGGCCAGTGGTTTCCGGGCCGTTCCTCTCGCTGGCATTGCGCCAGGACATGCTCTGGTACTTCACGACGATGGGGCTGCGCCTGCTGTTCCTCGGTGCCTGGGCGCATGCGGTGGTGGCGTTGTACACGCATTACCTGGGCTTCCTGACGCTCCCCGGTGTGGCCCACTGGCACCCCGCGGCCCAGTTCGTGCTCGGGGTGCTGTTGGCGGACTTCACCCGCTGGCTCAGCCACCTGATTCGCCACAAGGTACCGCTTTTCTGGGCGTTTCATTCGGTGCACCATTCCCAGCGCGATCTCAACCTGTTCACAGACGCCCGGGTGCACCCTGTGGACCGCATGGTGTCCTCGCTGATCACCAGCTTTGCGCTGCTGATTACCGGCAATGGTGTGCCGGCGGTGATTCTCTGGATGCTGATTGAGACCCTGTACCCGAAGTTCTACCACGCCAACATCCGGGTGGATCTGGGGCCGCTGCGCTACCTGCTGGTCACCCCGCAGTCTCACCGCGTACACCACGGCGTGGAGCACCGCTACCACGACTGCAATTTCGGTTTCCTGTTTTCAGTGTGGGACCGGCTTTTCGGCACCCAGCACCCCGAGCATCGCATCTGGCCGGCTACCGGCATTCCCGACACGGATTTTCCCGTGGAGCGCGAGGACGGCGTGATCGGCCTGCTGAAGACCCTAGGCCGCCAGCTCGTGTATCCATTTCTGTCGCTGCGCCGTCGGGCATGAAGATCGGCTTCCTGATCCAGCACTTTCCACCCCATCTCGGTGGGGCGGAATGCCAGGCACGCGATCTCGCCGAGGCGCTGGTGCGCGCCGGACACGGGGTTGAGGTTGCGACCACGCGCGGTGACCGGGCACAGCTCGCACGGGAGATGCGTGGCGGCGTTGCGATACGCCGCTGTATCAGCCCCGCGCCCCGCTGGCTGAAGCTGCCCTGGAATCTGGTGGCAGGTTTCCTGTTGGGCTGGCGCCTGGCCGGGAACTGTGAGCTTCTGCACGGACACTGCCTGTCGCCCTTCGTGCTCGGTGGCCTGCTCGCCGCACACTGTCGTGGGCGCCCTGTGGTGCTTAAGATCTGCTCCGTCGGGCCGATGGGAGACGTCGCGCGCCTGCGACACCCCGGGCTGTTGGGTGTGCCCTGGCGTATCGCTTCCTCTGCGGACGGGTTTCTGGTGCCCACCCGCGCGGTGGGAGATGAGTTGCAGGCAGCCGGGATCTCCCCCGCCATTATCCACCGGGTGCCGTCCCTGTTCCCGCAGGCGGTTTCGCCGCCCACCGAAATCCGGGCTGAAGACCGTCAGGATGTTCGCGAGGTGCTTTTCGTCGGCCGCCTGCATCCGCAGAAGGGTCTGCACACTCTGATGAAGGCCTGGTCGGCGTTGGGCGGGGCCGCGGGCTGGCGCTGGGTTATTGTCGGGGATGGGCCGATGCGCCAGGAAATAGGGGACTGGATCGTGCGCGAGGGCCTGCAGTCCTCGGTCGTGCTGGCCGGCTACCAGCCAGATCCCGCCCCCTGGTTCCAGCGGGCCGATGTCTTCGTGTTCCCCTCCCATTCGGAGTCTTTTGGCAACGTGCTGGTAGAGGCGCTTGCACACGGCTGTCACGTGCTGACAACAGAGGTTGGCGTCGTGCAGGATTGGCCGGATCACGCGCCCGTGGTGCGGCTGCCTGTGGAACAGCCAGCGGCCTGGGAGCGCGCGCTGCGAGACTGGGCCGAGATGTCGAGCGGGGAGCGGGAGCGCCGTTGCCGGCTGGCCAGGTCTTTCGCGGCGGAGCAGCACCACCCCGATGCCGTGCTGTCCTGCCTGCAGAACCTGTACGCCAGCATGCTGCCAGTTGGGGACGGGCGGCATGGGGCAGGGGGCAGCTGTTGAACGCCGGTCTGCGCCTGCAACGCCTCTGGTGGCAACTGCGCTACCTGCGGCCACGGCAGGTGGCGCAGAGGCTGCACTTGCGGCTGCGCCGTCCCGGCCGTTTGGCGCAGGTGGCAGCCCCCGCATGGCAAGCACCTGGGCAGCCCTGGATGGCGCCGGCGCCGCTCACTGCCCGTTGGGATGAAGACGGTGTTTTCCGGCTGCTGGGTGGCGAGTTGCGCTGGTCACCCGCATCCCTCTGGCGCGACCGGTCGCCCGGCAAGAAGCGCCTCATGGAGCTAAACACCTGCAACTGGTTATGGAGTGCCGGGTTGCCATCGGGGCGGCGCTTGCTGGCGGATTGGGTAGCGACCCAGAGCCGGCCGGACGGGCCAGGGTGGCACCCGTACATCACGTCCCAGCGCATCGTGAACTGGGTCAAATGGGGTCTTGCGGGGCATGAACTCGATAGCGCGCTGCGCGCGAGCCTGGCGCAGCAGGTGCGTTACCTGGAGCCGCGGCTGGCCTTTGACGAATGTGATCACAAACTCATCAACAATGCCAAGGCACTGCTGTTCGCGGGGCACAGCCTGGCTGACCCGCAGGCCTCGCAGTGGCGGGCGCGCGGTCTGCGTTTGCTCGCGCAGTATCTGCCCGAGCTGCTGCTCGACGATGGTGGCTACGCGGGGCGCAGCCCGATGTACCACAACGCCTTGCTGCTCGACCTGTTGGACATGATTAACCTGTTGCGCGCCTATGGTCAGCCGCTGCCTGACGGGTTGGAAGCGCGTTGCAACGCTGCGCTGCACTGGTCGCGTGCCCTGTGCCATGCGGACCATGAGCCAGCCCTGTTCAACGATGCGGCACTGGACGTGGTTCCGGGCGCGGATGCCCTCACGGCCTATGCCCGGCGACTCGGCCTGCAGGGTGCAGAGGATGACCAGGAGACCGCCAGCTGTTGGCTGCCGGCGTCCGGTGTGGGTCGTCTGCGGGCGGGCCCCGCGCTACTGCTTGCCGACCTCGGCCCCCTCGGGCCGGACCATGCGGCCAGTCACGGGCACGCGGGCACACTGGGTTTCGAGTTGTCGCTGGCGGGTCAGCGGGTATTGGTCGATACGGGACTGTCGACCTACGAGGACCTTCGCTATCGCGCCTACGAGCGCAGTACCGCCGCCCACAATACGGTGGTGGTGGACGGGAAGAACTCTTCCGATGTCTGGGGGCTGTTCAAGCTGGGACGGCGTGCACGGATCGTTGCTGCGGGCTATACGCCGAGTGACATGGGTGGTGTCCTGCATGCCTCGCACGACGGTTATTCGCGTGCCCGGTCGCGGCTGATTCATCACCGTGAATGGTCACTCTGTGCCGATCGCCTGACGATCGATGATGTGCTGGAGGGCGCGGGTGAGCACCGTGTGGATGCCTACTTTCACCTGCACCCCGACCTCACGGTTGAGCTGCGCGGACCCCATCTGGCCAGTATCGGTCTGCCGGATGGCCGGTGTCTTGAGCTGGCGGTGGATCCGCAGCTCACATTGGGTGTGGAGGATGGCTACCGCGCTACCCGCTTCGGCGAGCGCCAGCCGAGCAAAGTGCTGCGCGCACAGGCTGAGCTCACATTCCCTGTGCGTCTGCGGCATGTGCTCGCGGGATGGCGCTGCGGCTAACGACGCAGGGACCGACCCTCGCCCACTGTAGCGGGTCCGCCGCAGAGCTCGCTCAGGGTGGCTGCAATATCCAGGACGCTGCTGTCGGCGGGTAGCTGGCCTGGCATCGTGCGCGGATGAGCCAGGGGCTCGCGCAGGACAAGCATGGCGTGTTGATTGTGGGCGCCACTCCACTGCGGCGGGTGGGAAACCTCCAGCCGGGTCAGCCCCGACCCGGTTACGAAGCGCACGGGTGCGCGCTCGTTCCACTCCACCAACAGGTCCGGCATGGCACCCCTTTCGCCGCCTGGGTAGTGTTCGCAGGTTTTCAGGACACGGGTGACCAGAGGCTCGTCTGTCTCGGCGTTGCGCAGTCCGGCGAGCTGTCTGGCCAGGTGGTCCAGGTACGCCGGGTACGCCTGTGCGCTGACCTGGCCATTCGTCTCCCGGCCTTCAAGGTTGATGCGCAGCCCGCCGATATTGTCGTTGGAACGCACCGGAAAGCAGCGCCGGTTGCTGAAATCTGCGCCCTGCAGTTTCTGGTCAGCCCAGTGTCCGGCGCTGATCAGCTGCTTTCTCCAACCGGCGGGCAGTGTTCTCCACAGTTGGGTCAGGGTTCGACGCAGTGTGCCGGCTCCCCGCGAGGGCGCGGGCTCCAGGGCGTCCAGCAGTTCACCCATCAGCGCCGGGTGCACGTGGCTGGGCCCCATCCCGGGCCCGGCGAAGACCAGCAGCGCGCTATCGGCAGGCAGCTGCGCGATGATATCCCCCGCGGCACGGTCCAGTGCAGCATAGACCGAGAGTAGTGGGTCGCCCTGGGCACCGCCAGCATGGCCCGGATAGTCGGGATCATGGCAGTGCCAGAGCTGATGCCCCGCGCAGTGTCCGGCGCCAAGGCCCGCGACCAGCAGATCCCAGTCGCAGCACCGCATCCGGTTTAGTACCAGGTCGCGGCTCCCGGCGATGCTGTCCAGCAGCTTGTTGGCCACCACCCCGCCGTCATGCGCGGTGCTGTGGGTAAAGCGTTGCGCGATACAGGGGCAGGCGTCGGGCTGTAACCCCGCTGCGGCGAGCTCGTCCGGCAGGCTCTCGGGATACAGCGCCTTTTCCTCCCGGTAGTTGAAATGGCTGCGCCATCCAGAGACATAGCAGGCTTCCGATCCGCAGGGGGGCGGCGCCTTGGGTGCATCGAGCACGACCACCCTGCGCCCCTGTGCGGCCAGCGCTGCCCAGAAAGGCGGTGCGTTGCTGTCGGTCTGGTGGCTTTTCAGGGTGCTGTAATCATCATCGCCAAGCTGCTGGTGGTAGAAGCGCCCGTGTGCCTGTGGGGGCAGGCCGGTATACAGCGATGGCAGCAGGGCGTTGGCACCGATACCGGGCAGCAGGTTGATATCGCCCTGCACACCGCTTTCGCACAGGGCTGCCAGATGTGGCAGCTGTCCGCTTTGCATCCCGCTGCGCAACAGGTCCGGCTCCATGGCTTCCAGGATCAGCAGGCAGGCCCTGGCAGCGCTCATGGTGTACTCCGCTCGTTGGCGAGAATTGTCCGGGCAAGCTGGTGCCAGTCCTCCGTTCCGGCAGCGTCGCGCGCGGCCTGTTCCATGGGCTGGCGGGGGGTGCCGTCAAAGAATTTCGCGATGGCAGCCGCCAGCGCCGCCGGGTCTTCTGCGGGTACGACATAGCCCGTGACCCCATCGACGACGGCGTCTGGCAGTGCGCCGCAGCGCGTGACGACCACCGGGCGACCGTGGCTGTGGGCCATCCTGACCACACCCGAGCCGGTGGCAGAGCGATACGGCAGGGCCACGAGGTCGGCGCAGGCGAAGTAGATGGCGATGTCCTCTTCGGCAATGTAGCGGTTTTCCAGGCGGACCTGTTCGCACAGGTCCAACTCGGTAATCAGTGTATCCCACACACCTGCATCGCCCCAGATCTCTCCGGCGACCACCAGCTGGCAGGGCAATGTGGGCCGGAGCAAGGCGAGTGCGTGGAGCAGGGTGTCCAGCCCCTTGTAGTGCCGAACAAAGCCGAAAAACAGCAGCGTGGGGGCGTCTGCGAGGCCGAGTTGCGCCCTGGCGTCGGCGCGGTCTGGCGCCTCGCGGTCTCCCAGGGGGTAGGCAGGGTGGGGCTGGTAGTGTACCGCCCTGGCGCCCAGCAGTGCCTGCAGCGTGCGCTGCTCGCTGCGTGCATGGACGATCCAGGCATCGCCGCGGCGCAACACAGCCCGGGCCAGCAGCCGGGCGAAGCGCTGCTCCTCGTGCCCCACCGTGTTGTGCACCAGAAAGACGATGCGCGCAGCGGGGCAGCGCCGGCGCAGGAGCAGCAGCAATGACCAGACCATGGGTGTCCAGAACACATGCCACCAGGGAATGACGATGCAGTGCGGCCTGGCTCTGGCGATAACCCTGGCGCCTGTCCACCAGGACAAGGGGGACAGCGGTGCCAGAAGGCGCTGCGCATCCTGCTCGTACAGTGTCAGGTTATCGGGCGCGCGATCGTCACCGCCCGGATACAGCCAGCGCGGGTACTGGTGCCGCAGGCTGATAAACAGCGTCGGGCCGAGATCCCGCAGGGCGCGGTACAGGTAGGTGGTATGGCTCGCAATACCCCCCTTGAATGGCCATCCCGGGCCAATCAGGACAACGTTGTCAGTGCTGTTCATGGGTGGTCTGCGCTTGCCGGTCGCCGAGCTCGAGGCGGCGCACTTTCTCCAGGGTAAGCTCCTGGATCTGGCGGTTCTGGGAAATCAGGTCAGACAGCAGCCCCGCGACAAACAGCACGAAACCCATGGTCAGCAAGACGCCGCCCAGCAGCAGTGACTGGATATGGCCGGCCCCGTCGCCGCCTGCATAGCGAATCAGGAAGCGCAGCACGGGCAGTGAGCCCAGCACTGAAAGCGCGATCCCGGCTGAAAAAAACAGGCGCATGGGCCGGTACATGGCATACATGCGCAGCATGGTGATGAGCTGGCGGCTGACGAAATGTGGCGTGCTGCGAAACAGTCTCGAGGGCCTGCGGGCAGGATTCACCGCAATGGGCACGCTGACGACACGCAGTTGCTTGTGTGCGGCCTGAATGATCATTTCCACGGTATAGCTGAACGTGGAGAGTATGTTCATGCGCAGGGCGGCCTCTCGCGACAGGGCCCGGAAACCCGATACGGCATCGGGTATCTCGATCCCCGACAGGGCGACCACCGCGCGGCTTCCGAGCCGTTGCAGGCCGCGCTTCAGGCGGCTGAACTCAGGGTTCTGGCCGGGTCTGCGGTCGCCGATAACAATATCGGCCTCACCGGATAGCAGTGGCGCAACCAGGCGGGCGATATCGGCGCCGCGGTATTGGCCGTCGGCATCCAGGTTGACGATGATGTCAGCACCAAGTTGCAGCGCATAATCCAGCCCTGTGCGAAAGGCCCGGCCCAGGCCCTGGTTGTGGGTGTGGCGTGTGATGTACCTGACCCCGTGCCGGCGCGCGACGGCGGATGTGTCATCGGTGCTGCCGTCATCGATGACCAGCACGTCGATCGAGGTGACGCCGTCAATGCGCTCGGGCAGGTCTTTCAGGGTCTCGGGCAGGGTTATGCCCTCGTTGAAACAGGGAATCTGTATGACAAGCCGGGTCATGCGCGGTCTCCTGTGCAGCGATAGGGGTCTAACTGGCCTGCACGCCATTGTTTGGGCATCAGGCCGGTGTCCAACGCCAATGCAGCAGTGCCGCCAGCACCAGCAGCCCCAGTCCGACCAGGGTCAGGCTGGCAGCGGACGCGGTGGAGGCGCCAACGTGATGGACTGCGATAATCACGGCCAGCAGCGCGGGCGCCCCAACGAGGGTGCTCCAGGGCAGTCGTATGCCCACTGTCCCCAGTTGTTTCAGCATGGCCAGCACGCAGGCCCCATAGGCCAGCCCGAGACCGCTGAACAGCGCGGGCAGCGATACGGCGCCCTGTGCGACCAGTATCATCACCGTCAGTGCGAGCGTTGTGCTGCCCAGCAGCAGTGCGATGAGGTATTGCCGGTACAGCCCGCGACCGATCATCAGCAGGCGCAGGGTCTGAATCAACCCCAGCAGTATCAGTATCCAGCTGAACTGCGCCAGCAAGTCGCCGGCTGGCTGGAATGATGCGCCGAGCAGGCCGCTTACCAGTCCGGGCAGCACCTGTGTGCCCAGCAGGTAGCAAGCACCGCCGAGGTAGAAGGCGAGCTGCCACACGTTAACCGCGAAGCGCTGTTGGCGCCGGGTGATATCCTCGCCGGGTCGGGTGAGGAAGGGCAGCGTGGCGTTGGTCACCATGCGCAGTGCCTGGCCGAGCATCAGCATCACCTGGATCACCAGCGCGGCTTCACCGAGCGAGCGCCCGTCGCCGAGAAAGTGCCGCACCGCAATGAGCAGACCAGGGCCCATCCACGCGAGCAGGGCGGAGGCGACTGCGAGCAGCGCGCCGCCGGCCAGGAACTCCCGCACGAAGGCGGGCTGCCAGGCGAGGCGCAGGCCGCCGAGCTGTCTGCGGTAGGCCCAGGCGCTGGCGGCCAGGCCCAGCCACCAGCACAGGGTCTGCGCCACCGCGATGGTCAGCAGGCTGTGGCCGCCCCAGGCCAGTCCCAGCGCCAGTAGCACCTCCAGAAGGGATATGGGCATGCTGCTGTAGAGCGTCAGTTCGCTGCGTTCGTGACTGGTGAACAGCGCGTGGAGCCAGGCGATCAGGCTGCGCAGCAGCACGCCCTGGGCGTAGATGATGATCAGCCAGCGCAGGCCCGGATCGGATTCCAGCAAGGCCGCGCAGAGCATCACCAGCAGCGTGCCAGCGGTACCCAGTAGGAGGCGCAGGGTGAGTCCTGTGCCGGCCAGCCCCTCGCGTCGCTGCTCGCCAACGCCCTGCCAGCGGGTGAGCAGCCACTCGTGCATGCCCCAACCCGCCACCGAGAGCGCCATCAGGTACCAGATTTGTGCGTAGTGGTAGTGACCGTAGACCTCAACCCCGACGAGGCGCGCAAACACGATGATGTAGAGGGCGCGCAGCAGGAGGTACCAGGCCTGGGTCAGGCCCTGGAATGAGGTGTTTTGCAGGGCCTGGCGTGCGTGCCGGGAAAGTGGCGGTAGGCGGGGCACGGCCTGGCGGCTTTCGTCGCGCTCAGTCGAGCACGCGCATCAGGTTGGAGAGCCGCGGATCGGGCTGCCTGGCCCGTTTCAGCAGCAGGACCACATTGCCGATGCTCTGCACCAGTGTGGCGCCCGTCTGTGTGCACAGCGCCTCTGTGACGGCACGGCGCGTGTCGCGGTCGCCGACGGCGATTTTCACCTTGATCAGTTCGTGGTCACCCAGCGCCCGCAGTGCTTCCTGCAGCACAGTGTCGCTGAGGCCATTCCCGGCCACCGTCACTACCGGTTTCAGCTTGTGGCCGATGGCGCGCAACTGTTTGTGATCCAGGCTTGCTTTCTTGCTCATGGGGTTTCCGCGCTACAATGCCGGTTGCAGAGGGCGCTCAGTCTACACAAGCACTGGCCTTGCGCCTAGGTTGATCAGCAGAGTTGAGTGGCAAGAGCTCAGTGGAACAGGGCCGCGCTGGCGCGGCAGGAAGCAGCATGGCCAAGAAAAAATCTTCAAGCAAAGCGTGGCTCAAGGAGCATCGCGACGACCCCTACGTGCAGCAGGCGCAGCGCGAAGGCTATCGCTCCCGGGCCTGCTACAAGCTGCTGGAGATCCAGGAACGGGACCGCCTGATCAAGCCCGGCATGACGGTGCTCGACCTCGGCAGCGCGCCCGGGGGCTGGTCACAGGTGGCGGCGCAGCTGGTGGGGCACAAGGGGCGGGTTCTGGCCTCAGACATCCTGCCGATGGACAGCCTGGCGGGCGTTGACTTCATTGAGGGCGACTTCACGCTGGACAGCGTGTTTGAACAGATTCTGGGCGCCCTCGGCGACACACCGGCGGATGTGGTGATCTCCGATATGGCGCCGAACATGAGCGGAGTGAACGCGGTCGACCAGCCGCGGTCTATGTATCTGGTGGAGCTGGCGCTGGATATGGCGCAGCAGGTGCTCGCTCCGGGCGGGTCCTTTGTGGCCAAGGTGTTCCAGGGCGAGGGTTTCGATGAGCTCTACCGCGACATTCGCGGGGTCTTTGGCAAGGTGGTGACCCGGAAGCCGAAGGCGTCGCGCCCCCGGTCCCGGGAGGTGTATCTTGTGGCTACCCAGTTTCGCGGCGGCGAGGGTTGAAACATGGAGCCCCGGCCCCATGTCATGTACATTGGGCCATTGTCCACGTTGGTATTGAGCCCTTTTCAGGGCGCTGGCGTATAACCGGCTATAATCAGGGAGAAACTGGCTGTCTCGTCCACTCAGCACGGGTGGTTCATTCATGAGGAAACAGCGTTGAACGATATGGCGAAAAACTTACTTTTATGGCTGGTGATTGCCGCAGTACTGCTGTCGGTGTTCAACAACTTCAATATGCAGAGCCCGACGCAGCAGGTGGGTTACTCCGAATTTATCCAGGAGATCCAGAGCGAGCGCATCAAGAAAGTGGTTGTCGATGGTCTCACCATCAATGGCGAGCGCTTCGATGGCAGCCGCTTTGAAACCATCCGCCCGATGGTGGAAGATCCCAAGCTGATCGATGATCTGCTCCAGCATAACGTCGAGGTGATCGGCCGCAAGCCCGAGCAGCAGAGTGTATGGACACAGCTGCTGGTGGCCAGCTTCCCCATCCTCATCATTATCGCCGTGTTCATGTTCTTCATGCGCCAGATGCAGGGCGGTGCCGGCGGGCGCGGCGGGCCGATGAGCTTTGGCAAGAGCAAGGCGCGGCTGTTGGGCGAGGACCAGATCACCACGACCTTCGCCGATGTGGCCGGTGTGGACGAAGCCAAGGAAGACGTCAAGGAACTGGTGGAATTCCTGCGTGACCCCAGCCGCTTCCAGAAACTGGGCGGCCGCATCCCCCGTGGCGTGCTTATGGTAGGGCAGCCCGGTACCGGCAAGACGTTGCTGGCCAAGGCGATTGCGGGGGAGGCCAAGGTCCCGTTCTTCTCCATCTCCGGCTCGGATTTCGTGGAGATGTTCGTGGGTGTGGGCGCGTCCCGTGTGCGGGACATGTTCGACCAGGCGAAGAAACAGGCGCCGTGCATTATTTTCATCGACGAGATTGATGCGGTCGGTCGCCATCGCGGCGCCGGACTGGGTGGCGGGCACGATGAGCGCGAGCAGACCCTGAACCAGCTGCTGGTCGAGATGGACGGATTTGAGGTCAATGACGGCGTCATTGTGATCGCCGCCACCAACCGCCCGGACGTACTGGATCCGGCGTTGCTGCGCCCTGGCCGCTTTGACCGCCAGGTCGTGGTCGGGCTGCCCGACATCCGCGGTCGCGAGCAGATTCTGAAAGTACACATGCGCAAGGTGCCGCTGTCTGAGGACGTAGTTGCCTCGCGCATTGCCCGCGGCACACCCGGGTTCTCCGGCGCCGACCTGGCCAACCTGGTGAACGAAGCGGCCCTGTTCGCGGCGCGCGCCGGCGTACGCACGGTAGGCATGACCCAGTTTGAGCTGGCCAAGGACAAGATCATGATGGGCGCCGAGCGCAAGTCGATGGTCATGTCGGAGAAGGAGAAGCGCAACACGGCCTACCACGAGGCGGGTCACGCGATTGTGGGGCGCCTGGTGCCAGAGCACGACCCGGTCTACAAAGTGAGCATCATTCCCCGCGGCAGGGCATTGGGGGTCACCATGTTCCTGCCCGAGGAAGACCGCTACAGCCACAGCCGGCGGCACATTATCGGCCAGATCTGCAGCCTGTTTGGCGGGCGCATTGCGGAAGAAATGACGCTGGGCAAGGACGGCGTGACCACCGGTGCATCCAACGACATCCAGCGTGCGACAACAATTGCGCGCAACATGGTGACCAAGTGGGGCCTGTCCGAGAAGCTGGGGCCGTTGATGTACGATGAAGCGGAGGAAGAAGTATTCCTCGGGCGCTCAGCGGGCCACCAGTCAAAGTCACTGTCCGCCGAGACGGCGAAGCTCATCGACCAGGAGGTGCGCAGTATCATCGACGAGTGCTACGGCACGGCACAGCGTATCCTCGACGAGAATGTCGACAAGCTGCATGCCATGGCCGACGCCCTGATGCTGTACGAAACCATCGACGCGGACCAGATCGACGACATCATGTCGGGCCGGCCGCCGCGGGAACCCGCAGACTGGGGTGGCTCAGACGGCGGCGCCCCTGCCGGCTCGCGCTCCTCGAAGACCGCTGAAGATGCTGACGAGGCCGCCAGTCCCATTGGTGGCCCGGCCGGTGAACACTGACCTGCCTGTAGCGCGGTGAACAGGACACCAGCCCCGGTGCTCGACTGCGCCGGGCGCGTGCTTGATCTCTCGCACCCCCTTGTGATGGGCGTGGTCAACACCACGCCCGATTCCTTTTCCGATGGCGGCGCCCTCTACCGGAGCGGCACGCTCGACCTGGAGCGCGCCTTCGCGCACGCCCGTCGCCTGGTTGCGGAGGGGGCGGCCATTCTCGATATTGGTGGTGAATCCACCCGTCCCGGCGCCCTGCCGGTAACCTCTGCTGAAGAAGAAGATAGGGTACTGCCACTGGTGGCGCGGATTGCGCGTGAACTCGATGTTGTTATCTCCGTCGACACCAGTAACCCGGTGATCATGCGCGAGGCCGCGGCACTCGGCGCGGGCATGCTCAACGACGTGCGCGCCCTCGGGCGCGAAGGTGCCCTGGAAGCCGCGGCGGCGACCGGCCTGCCGGTCTGCCTGATGCACATGCAGGGCCAGCCCGACAGCATGCAGCGGGCCCCCACCTATACTGATGTGGTGGCCGAGGTGCGCGGCTTCCTTGCACAGCGGGTGCAGGCCTGTGCGGAGGCCGGGATTCCTCGCAGGCAGATCGTTCTGGACCCGGGTTTCGGCTTCGGCAAGACGGTGGCGCACAACCTGGAACTGCTTGACCGGCTTGCCGAGGTGGCCCCGGAAGGTGTCCCGCTGCTGGTAGGTCTGTCGCGCAAGTCCCTGATCGGCAAGGTATTGGGGCGTGAGACCCCAGCGGGTGACCGCGGCGTCGCCGAGGACCGGCTCGCCGGCAGCCTGGCACTGGCCGTGCTTGCAGTCGAGCGTGGTGCCGCTATAGTGCGAGCGCATGATGTAGCGGCGACGGTGGACGCGCTGGCCTTGTGTGTGGCAACGAAGCGATGGGGGCGATCTTGAGCAGACAATACTTTGGTACTGATGGCATACGGGGCACGGTGGGCGAAGCGCCCATCACGCCGGACTTCATGCTCAAGCTGGGTTGGGCCTGTGGCCGCGTATTCGCCCGCGGTGCCAGCCCCGGCACCCACAACCGGGTGATTATCGGCAAGGACACCCGGGTCTCCGGCTACATGTTCGAGTCCGCGCTGGAAGCCGGGTTGGTCGCAGCCGGCGTGGACGTCAAGCTGTTGGGCCCCATGCCCACCCCCGCCGTAGCCCTCATGACCCGCACCCAGAACGCCGTGGCGGGTATCGTCATCAGCGCGTCCCACAACCCCTACTACGACAACGGCATCAAGTTTTTTTCTGCCCAGGGTGCCAAGCTGCCCGATGACGTGGAACTGGCTATTGAGGCGGAGCTGGCCTGCGACCTGGTGGTCGTGCCTTCACGGGATATCGGCAAGGTGGTGCGGGTGGCCGATGCCGCCGGCCGTTACATCGAGTACTGCAAGGCCACGGTGCCGGAGAGCTTCAGCCTGCGCGGCCTGAAGATCGCGGTAGACTGTGCACACGGCGCCACCTATCACATTGCGCCCAATGTACTCGCCGAACTCGGTGCCGATGTGGTGAGCATGGGGGATCGCCCCGATGGCTACAACATCAACGAGGGCGTCGGTTCCACGGACACGGCACAGCTCTCCGCCCTGGTGCGCGAAAGCGGCGCGGACCTGGGAATTGCCTATGACGGTGACGGCGATCGCGTGATGTTCATCGATGCCGATGGCTCCCTGGTGGATGGCGACGAATTGCTCTACGTCATTGCCGTGCACCGCGCTACCCAGGGCAGGGGCGAGGCCGGCGTTGTCGGCACGCTCATGTCCAACCTGGGGCTGGAGCTGGCGCTGCGCGATATCGGCCTGGAGCTGGCGCGAGCCAAGGTGGGCGACCGCTACGTCAAGGAAATGATGGAAGCCCGCGGCTGGCGCCTGGGCGGGGAGTCATCCGGGCACATCATCTGTGCCGACCACACCACCACGGGCGATGGCATTGTCGCCAGCCTGCAGGTGCTGGTGGCGATGGCCGATTCCGGCCGCAGCCTGGCGGAGCTTCGTGCCGGACTGCGCAAGTGCCCGCAAACCATGATCAACGTGCCGGTGACTGGCCGCTTTGTACTCAGCGAGTTGCCGGCTGTCGTGTCGGCGGTGGCGTCGGTCGAGCAGGTGCTGGGCACCCGCGGGCGTGTGTTGCTGCGCCCCTCCGGCACCGAGCCACTGGTCCGCGTAATGGTGGAGGGTGAGGATGCGGCGGAGGTCGAAACGCTGTGTCAGTCGCTGGCCAGCGACGTTGCGGAGGCCCTGCGGGCAGGCTGACACCGCCCGCCGGCGCGCCTTGTATGTCGAGGCCTTCTTGGGTACCATTGCCGACCGTTTTTTGTAGCCGGGTGTAGCCAGTGCGCAAACCGCTTGTGATGGGTAACTGGAAGATGCACGGCTCCCGGGCCAGCGTGAAACAGCTGCTGGGCGGCCTGGTCCGGGAGGGTGGCTATCCCTCCGTGGACGTCGTGGTCTGCCCGGCCTTTGTGCATATCCCGCTCGCGGTCTCCCTGTGCGAAGGGTCCGGTCTGGGCGTTGGCGCACAGGACTGCAGCCACATGGCGGCGGGTGCCTACACCGGCGAAGTTGCCGCGGAGATGCTGGTCGACAGCGGGTGCCGCTGGGTGATTCTCGGCCACTCGGAACGACGCCAGTATCACGGCGAATCCGACGATATGGTGGCCGCCAAGGTGGCGGCAGCCTTGGCTGCGGGTCTTGCCCCCGTGGTCTGCGTTGGCGAAACCCGGGACGAGCGTGAGGCCGGTGAAGCACAGTACACCGTAGCGCGGCAATTGCAGGGCGCGCTGCGTGGGCAGTCCAATACGCGCCATTTGGTGGTGGCTTACGAGCCGGTGTGGGCCATAGGGACAGGCCTCACCGCGACGCCGCAGGAAGCGCAGGCGATGCACGCGTTCATTCGTGAGCAGCTTGCCGACCTCAAGGGTGTCGATGCGGCGGCGACGCGTGTCCTCTACGGGGGCAGCGTCAAGCCGGACAATGCGGCGGAGCTGTTTGCCGAAACGGATATCGACGGTGCGCTGGTGGGCGGTGCGTCCCTGGACGCGCAGGATTTTCAGGCGATTGTGGCCGCAGCACGGGGCTGACAAGCGCAATACAGACGTGTAGAGCCCGAGCGGGCAAGGGTGTTATGGAACAGATTATTCTCGTTGTGCATTTGCTGATTGCGCTGGCGATCATCGGCCTGATCATGCTGCAGCAGGGCAAGGGTGCCGATGTCGGTGCCTCATTCGGTGCCGGTGCCTCACAAACGCTGTTTGGCAGTGCCGGCAGCAGCAACGTGCTGACCAAATCGACGGCCTGGCTGGTGGTGCTGTTCTTCGCCACCAGCTTCGGCCTTGCCATGCTGGCCAGCAACAAAACCAAGGTTGTGGATGACCTCGACCTGGTGATACCCGCTGCGGAAGAAAGGGTGGTTCCGGTACTGGATTCCGACCTGCCAACTGTGGATAATGCCGAGCCGGCAGCCGAGGCTGCCGCAGGCGACGTTCCGGCGCTGTAAGCCGGGCGCGTAGCAATTTGCCGAAGTGGTGGAATTGGTAGACACGCCATCTTGAGGGGGTGGTGGGCATAGCTCGTGCGGGTTCAAGTCCCGCCTTCGGCACCATCTTGACGGTTATGGAAATTTCCAAACGTCCCTATTGAAGCCCCGCCAGGTCAAACACCGTGCGGTGATTACTGCGTGCCTACGAGAAGTCACCCGCAGAGAAGAAGTCGAAGTGGCGCCAGATGGCACCGTCGTTAGAACGGTCTACGTTGAAATATCGCCGTTCGGTCCGGCTGCCGCAATCAAGGCCATCAAGGAATTAAACGCTATGGACGGCGACCACACAGTGAAGCAACGCGCTCGGTGTATGTGGTAGAGCGAACAATTTCCAGTAAGATGCCAGACGCTATTCATATCAAACCGTCCTTCAAGCCACCCGCTGACGTTTCCTGAAGGATGGCTAGGGCCATATCCCCTAACGTCTCAGGGGGCCCTGTGGGAGAATCACTGGGAAGCAGTGGCAGCAACTCCAGCGCCGCGTGAATCTCGCTTATGTTTCTGGCCTTGCGGATAGCGGCTATAAACGCCTTTTCTTCTTCCTTGCTCATTCAGTGCACTCTCGTGTACGTCTCCGAGGTCGGCAGTGTAACCCTGATCTAGCGCCCGGCGCATTCTGGCTGCGGTAGACGCGTCAAGCGCGCGACGATACCCCGGCGGTGCCATGCTCTCCCTTGTCCATGCGCGCAACCGGCAGTACATTGGCATTACCATCTGAACTGGTAGCTGCAATATGGGGCGAACCAAGGACGAAGTCCTAACCATCCGCACCACCGCCAAAGTCAAGGCGTTGCTGAAGCTGGCCTCCGAGCGCGAGCGCCGCTCCTCCGCGTCGATGATCGGGGTTCTGGTACTGGACTGTGCCGCAAGCCACGGCCTGGTTGTGCCGGACCCCGACGACCCGGGAGTAAAGACAATAGCCAGTAACAAGAGCAGCGGCAACTCAGATAGAGAAGCGGGAATAACGGATGACAGGGAACGCCCTCCAGGACATCGAGCAGATCGAAGTTATAGGCGACGCTTTGGAGCTTGATAGCCGCGAAAAGGTTGGGCTGCAGACAGTATCCCGGGACAACGCGCGGGACCTGGCCGAAAACCATGTGTTGTCCAACGGGCTGGGTAGAGGGATTTCAAAGGTATTGTTGCCGGAAGAAATTACTGGGAGGAAACCCAACGTTTATGGTGTTGAACTGAAAAACTGCTGGGTGGCTTATGTTGAAGAATTCCAGTTTGCCGGACTGAAATCGAGCGTAGTCGTTCTCGTTGACCGAGAAAGCGGTACGGTCGTTTTCGGCGGTGATGCGGGAGACGAAGGGTAGCCCGTTCTGGCTGGGTGAGGATCGTACTTGTCGGGTACTTTTCGAAAGTTGAGCAACATCCTGAGTAACTGGCAGATCGTATTAGAAAAAATATATATAAAACAAATAGATAAGTTGGAAAATTAAGTCCCGTCTTCGCACCACCCACAAGCATCAGCCTTGCAGTGTACAACCCGCATCTCTGGCGCTATGGTCAGAGGCAGGGTTGTCGTGGTTGGGAGAAGCAATGCTCAGGCGTGGACGTGAAGTCAAGGACAGTGTGTCAGCGCACTTTGGCAGCCGCCTTTCCAGCGGTGAGGGCGTGCTGCAACTGGCGCTGCTGGGCCTGCTGTCCGGTTTGGGTACGGGCGCCGTTATCCTGTTGTTTCGCAGCGCGATCGAGTGGCCGCTGGAGTACTTCCTGCCGGGCGCTGACAGCGAGGCGTTCGAGCAGTTGAGTCGTGCTGCGCGTGTGTGGCTGCCCCTCGCTGGCGCGCTTGGGCTCGGTGCCTTTCTGCACTTCCTGTCGGTAACTGACCGGCGGGTCGGCGTGGCGCATGTCATGCATCGCCTGAATTACCATCAGGGCTATATGCGTTTGCGGGGTGCGCTGATCCAGTTCCTGCTGGGGGTCGGGACTGTGGTCACCGGTCAATCCGCGGGGCGTGAGGGGCCGGCCGTGCACCTCGGCGCGGCCTTCTCCAGCCTGCTGGGGCAGTGGCTGCGTCTCCCCAACAACAGTATTCGTACGCTGGTGGCCTGCGGCGTGGCCGCCGCCATTGCCGCGTCTTTCGATACGCCCATCGCCGGGGTGATCTTCGCCATGGAAGTGGTGATGATGGAGTACACCATCGGGGTGTTTACACCGGTTATCCTCGCCGCGGTGACGGCGGCGGTGCTGACCCGGGCGGTGTACGGTGCGGAGCCGGCCTTCGAGGTGCCTTTGGTCACCCTGCAGTCACTCTGGGAGATTCCCTGGATCCTGCTGGTCGCGGCCCTGATTGGCGTTGCCGCGGCCCTGTTCATTCAGCTGATTGAATCGGCGGGGCGTTTCGACAGTCGTCCCATCATGCTGCGCCTGCTGATGGCGGGGTTGTTCATGGTGCCGTTTGCCCTGCTGGTGCCGCAGGTGATGGGCATCGGTTACGACACGGTGGAACAGACGATCAATGGCCAGTTGGCGCTTGGGGTGCTGCTGGGCGTGGGCGTGGCGAAGCTGGTCGCGACCAGCGTGACCGTAGGGCTGGGCATGCCCAGCAGTATCATCGGCCCCACCCTGGTTACGGGTGCCACGCTGGGCGGTGCGCTGGGCCTGGTTGGCGCAGCGTTCATGCCGGAGCAGGCCTCCAGCGTCGGCTTCTATGCCATGCTGGGCATGGGCGCCATGATGGGGGCTGTGTTGCAGGCCCCGCTGGCGGCACTGATGGCCTTGCTCGAGTTCACCCATAACCCGCACATCATCATGCCGGGCATGCTGGCCATCACGGTTGCCAGCCTGGTCACCAGCGAGGTGTTCGGCAAGAAGGCGGTGTTCCAGAGCATGCTCAGGGCCCAGGGTCTGGGCTATGACACCTCACCCCTGACCCAGGCGCTGCGGCGTGTCGGTGTTGGCGCCATCATGGAGCGCAGTGTGAAAGTTACGCCGCGCCTGCTGGATGCGGAGGGCGTAGCTGCGGCGTTGTCGGCGGGCACCCGCTGGCTGCTGGTGGAGGGCAGCAGTGGCCCGGTGTCTTTGTTGCTCACGGCGGACCTGGCGCGTTACCGCGAGCAGACTGAAGTCCCGGGGCAGGAGGGTACTGATTCCGGCGCCGCCCCGCCGGTGGACTTGTTGGCCATCCCGGCCAAGCGCCAGGATGTGGCTGCGGTGTCGTATCAGGCCACGCTGGAAGAGGCGCTGCAGACGTTGCAGCGCTCAGGCGCGGAGGTGCTGTATGTGCGGCAGTACCTGTCCTACGGCATCGTGCGCATTGCCGGCGTTGTGCACCGGGCGGATATCGACAGCTACTACCAGGTGGGCGCCCCTATAAAGCCGTGATTCAGCTGGGTGCCGGCGCATCGGACACCGCGCTCGGCCGGTACCAGATTGGCGACGTCCATGCCCTCTCCTGCAGCGTGGGGGGAACGTCCTGCGGCAGCGGCAGGCCGGTGCGCAGGCTGTCCCAGGTGCTCCAGCGGCAGGTGGGGTTCTCCAGCACGCGGGCGTAGTAGAAGGCCGGTTGCTCCGGATCGAAGCCAGGGTCGCGCCAGCGGACGGCGATCTGGCCCTCGCCCCTGTGGCGATCATACTCACAGGTCTCCAGGGACACGGTAGCGCCGTTGTCCGGGCAGCGGTGGGTGCTCGGGTCCGGGCTGAGCCCGTCCGCACAGCCGACATCAAACACGGTCTCCCGGGTTGCGCCGTCCTCCACCCAGCCCTTGACGATCTGTACCCGCTGTAGCCAGGCGCTACCGGGATCTTTCGCGGCCCACAGCAGGAACTCGGGGCCGGCGCCGCTGGACTGCTCAAGTTCACCGCCCATGGCAACGCCTGTCGCGTAGGCCTGCTCCACCCAATCCGGACGGGTAAGCAGATCTGCGGGCCAGTCCGCGCCGGCAAAAAAGCGCACGCTGATGCGCGGCCCGCTGGTGCCGAAGGTCTCCCGCCGCGCCAGCGCATCGTACAGAGCCTCGCGGGTATTCTCGGTGGCCCAGACGCCGGCCAGTCCCGCCGAGCTGTATTTGATGTGGTGGGTGTTGATGAAGCTGCCACCCCGGCGCGTTTCCGGCGTGCCATCGGCGCTGCCGATCTTGCCGTGGTAGTTGTCCTCTTCCACCTGCGATCCGGCATTGTGGCTGTCGCTGGCGGCGATCACGCCGAAACGGTAGGGGTTGTAGCCCTGCTGCGCCTGCATCAGCAGGCCGGACAGCCAGGCGTCGCGGACGTAGCTTCCCTGCACCTTGCCCAGGGTGCCGCGGCCACCGAGCAGGTCTTCCAGCAGTTCGAAGCCGGCCCATTCATCGTTGGGAGACAGCAGCGGATGCGTTTCCGAGCTGCCCTTGATCTGGGCAATTTCCACCAGGGGTTCGTTGCGTTGGCGCAGGGCCGCATAGTCGGCATCGATGGCCGCGCCGCCAAACGCGACGTCGGTGGGAAACATCAGGCCGTTGCTCAGGTTGCTGTTGTGCGCAATGGCCATGCCTTCGATGCCGAGTGCGCGCTGCTCATCCAGCCAGGTCCAGAGCGCGCGTGGCTCAACACTGTCGAAGCTGGAGAAAGGCTGGGCGGGCACCTGGTTGCTGCGGAAGATGACGTTGCGGTGCAGGTTGACTTCATCCAGGGCGCCGGAGGACGTCCATTCGTAGCCGATCAGGGTGCTGAATTCTCCGGGCCGGTAATGGCGCTCGGCGCTGCGCACATACTCCTGCCAGATGGACTGGCGCAGTGCCTGGTCCACCAGCGCCGGCATGGGCTTGTTCTCGCCCAGGGTCATCAGCACTTCCAGCACAGCGGCCTGCCGTCGCTCCGGGTCTTCGTCGGCCAGGCGGGCGGCAATCGGCAGGCCTGCCAGCGCGCCCTGGGGCTCGAACAGGCGCGGCAATATGCCCATGTACTCGGAGTGGTCGGTGATGGCGATGAAATCGAGTGGCGCACGCAGCTGGATGGTTACGCCGCTGATGTGGGGAATGGCCTCGCCCCGCGCGAAGCGGTAGGCATCATCGGGTGTCGTCCTCACGTTCAGCATGAACGCGTCGGGGGAATTCATGGTGTGCACATGGAGCTCCCCGAAGAACGCGTGGGTACGCTGCGCGGCCGCTGGGGGGGTTGCCGCAACGTGCGCGACGGCCTGTGTCAGGCCGAGGCACAGTGCCACGCCCAGTTGCACAAAAGATCGTGTAGTGGCGTTCAGTGGCATGGGGGTCTCGCTGTGGAAGCCAGTCTGCAGGGTAGTGGCAGGATCTATGACGGGCGAGTCCCGGGTCGTGGTTCCTCGTGTGTGGTCTGGATACGCGGACCGTTAGCCAGAGTGGCGTGGCTTGAATCCGGGCATAAAGTTTCATTTGAAACTAAATGGTCCCGTGCCTATACTCTGTGGCAGCGGGCGATTTCGCGGCTGCAGCACCGGGAGGTACACCATGTCAGATCTGTTCGAGAACCCCATGGGCCTGGATGGGTTCGAGTTCGTCGAATTCACGGCACCCGCGCCGGGCGTGCTGGAGCCGGTGTTTGAATCCATGGGCTTCACCTGTGTGGCCCGGCACCGCAGCAAGGATGTGGCCCTGTGGCGCCAGGGTGACATCAATTTCCTGACCAACTACCAGCCGGGAAGTCACGCCTGGTACTACGCGCGCGAGCATGGCCCGTCGGCCTGTGGCATGGCGTTTCGCGTTCAGGACGCGACGCTGGCCTACAACCGGGCGCTGGAGAAAGGCGCACAGCCGGTCACCGTGGAAACCGGCCCGATGGAGCTGCGTCTGCCCGCCATCCGCGGCATCGGCGGCGCGATTCTCTACCTGATTGACCGCTACGCGGAAGGGCAGAGCATTTATGACATCGATTTTCACTGGGTGCCCGGCGCGGACAGAAAGCCCACGGGGCTGGGTTTCCACACCCTCGACCACCTCACCCACAACGTGTATCGCGGGCGCATGGCCTATTGGGCCCGCTACTATGAGGAACTGTTCGGATTCCGGGAAATACGCTACTTCGATATCGAAGGTGAGCACACGGGCCTCTTGTCGAAAGCCATGACGGCGCCCGATGGCAAGATCCGCATCCCGCTGAACGAGGAGTCCCGCGGTGGCGGCCAGATCGAGGAGTTCCTGATGGCCTACAACGGCGAGGGGATACAGCACATTGCCCTCGCCTGCGACGACATTCTCGCCTGCTACGACCGACTGCAGGCGGCAGGCATGACCTTCATGACCGCCCCCCCGGGCACCTACTACGAGATGCTGGAAGGGCGCCTGCCGGGTCACGGGGAGCCGGTGGCGGAGTTGCAGTCGCGGGGTATTCTTCTCGACGGCAGCACCGAGGGCGGCAGCCCGCGGCTACTCCTGCAGATTTTCTCCGCCAACCTGCTGGGGCCCATGTTCTTCGAATTCATCCAGCGCAAGGATGACGACGGCTTTGGTGAGGGCAACTTCAAGGCACTGTTCGAGTCTATCGAGCGCGACCAGCTCGCCCGCGGTGTGCTCAACGTCACCCAGGCCGGTTGAGGAGGCGCCATGCAGATCCGCCGTATTCATCATGTTGCATATCGCTGCAACGATACCCGGGAAACCGTGGAATTCTACCGCCGGGTGCTGAACATGCAGCTGGTTCTGGCCATTGCCGAGGACGAGGTGCCCTCCACCCGCGAGCCGGACCCGTACATGCACGTATTTCTCGATGCCGGCATGGGCAACGTGCTGGCGTTTTTCGAGTTGCCGAACTCGCCGCCGATGGGGCGCGACGGCAATACACCGGAGTGGGTGCAGCACATTGCCTTTGAAGTGGACAGTGAAGAGGCTCTACTGGCGGCCAAACGCGAGGTCGAGCAGCAGGGCATCCCGGTGGTCGGGCCCACGCACCACGGCATCTTCCGCTCCATTTATTTCTTTGATCCCAACGGCCACCGGCTGGAGCTGGCCGCCAATATTGCGCAACCGGGTGACCTCGATCGCCTGCGCGCGGTGGCGCCCGACATGATCGAGGAGTGGTCCCGCACCCGGCGGGCGCCGCGTCATGCGGCGTGGTTGCACGAACGCGAACTCGGAGAGCATTGATGAAACTGGCATCCCTGCGTGAGGGCCGCGATGGCGCACTTGTGGTGGTATCCCGTGACCTGCAGCGCTGCCTCGCGGCAGGCATGACCCTGCAGCAGGCACTCGACAACTGGGCACAGCACCAGCCCGCGCTGGCGGCCCTGTCCACGCGGGTCAACGCGGGTGAGGGGGTCGCGTTTGACCAGGCGGCCTGCGCCTCCCCCTTGCCCCGGGCCTTTCAATGGGCGGACGGCTCGGCCTACGTGAACCATGTGGAACTGGTGCGCAAGGCGCGGGGCGCAGAGATGCCCGAGAGTTTCTGGACCGACCCGCTGATGTACCAGGGTGGTTCAGACAGCTTTCTGGGGCCGCGGGACCCGATCGTGATGGACGACCCCGCCTGGGGCATCGATTTTGAAGGCGAGGTGGCGGTGGTGACGGGCGATGTGCCCATGGGTGCCAGTCCGGCTCAGGCCGGCGCTGCTATCCGCCTGATCATGCTGGTCAACGATGTCTCCCTGCGCAACCTCATTCCGGCGGAGCTGGGCAAGGGCTTTGGATTCTTCCAGTCCAAGCCCTCCAGCGCCTTCAGCCCGGTGTGTGTCACGCCGGAGGAACTGGGCGCGGCCTGGGATGGTGGACGGCTGCACCTGCCGCTGAGCGTGCGCTATAACGGCGAGCGTTTCGGCGAGGCGAACGCCGGGGTGGATATGACGTTTGATTTTCCCACCCTTATCGCTCATGCGGCGAAAACGCGTCCCCTGTGTGCGGGCACCATCATCGGTTCCGGCACGGTCTCCAACAAGGATGCCGATGGGTCACCGGGCAAGCCGGTGGCGGAAGGTGGCCTGGGCTACAGCTGTATCGCGGAGTTGCGGATGATTGAAACCCTGCGTGACGGCCAGCCCGCGACTGCGTTCATGCAGTTCGGTGACCGGGTATGCATCGAGATGAATGATGCAGCCGGCGAGAGCATCTTCGGCCGCATAGACCAGACGGTAATGGCTCCTGTCGCCGACTAGGGTCGCACGCCGCTGCCCTCGCGGCCGCCCCGCTGCGATGCTGGTTTAACTATGCATCAAACACGGAATATGCCGTAGCGGTTTCCGCGTGTGGCACGCGGTCGCTGGGTTAGCATGGTGCTCTTGCGCAGCAAAGGAGCAGGGGCATGAAATTCTGGCAGGCGCTGGTCTGGACTGAACCGGAACAGCTGGTACCTCTGGCACAGTTTGCCGAGGAACTGGGGTTCCACGGCGTGTTCAATGCCGACCATGCCGTATTCCCCGAAGAGGTGAAAACACCGTACCCCTACTCGGAGAATGGCGTGGCGCCGATGACGGCGGATGCGCCCTACCCCGACTGCTGGGTGAGCACGGCCTTCATGGCTGCCGCGACCCGCCGGCTGCACTTCACGACCTCGATTTACGTGCTGCCCCTGCGCAACCCCTTCGAGGTGGCGAAGGCCACCGGCTCACTGGATATCTTCAGCGGCGGCCGCTTCGCGCTCGGCATCGGCGCGGGCTGGATGAAGGATGAATTCGACATCTACGGCGTACCGTTTCAGGGCCGCGGTCAGCGCATGGATGAGATGATCGATGTCATGCACAAGCTCTGGCAGGGCGGCATGGTTGAACACGACGGCCCCCTGTTCCCGTTTCCGCGGTTGTGTATTGAACCTGCACCGGGCCACAACGTGCCGGTCTTTGTCGGCGGCGCCAACGAGGCTGCCCTGCGCCGCGCGGCGGTGCGCGGCGATGGCTGGATCGGCGCCGGCAACCACCCGGATGAAGTCCCGGCGCTGATGGCCCGCCTGCGCGCACTGCGCGCGGAGGCCGGGCGCAGTGCGGAGCCCTTCGAAACCATTGTCGGTCTGACCACGCCGCTGGAGGTTGCCACGCTGCAGCGTCTTGAGCAGGCGGGCATGACATCGGCGGTGAACCTGCCTTTCAGTTACGTCCTCGGCAAGCGCTCGACGCTGGATGCCAAGAAGCGTTTTATGGAAGACTTCGAGAAACGCATCATGCGCCCACTGCGCGGTTGAACCCCACCCCAAACGCTGGAGACCCTGTATGGTCGAGTGGCCCCTGGTACGTATACATGCCCCCGGCCAGCTGTCGCTGGATGCCGTAGCCGCACCGGAACCCGGCCCGGACGACGTGCTCGTTGCGGTGCAGCAGTGTGGCATCTGCGGGTCTGACCTTGGTTACACGGCGATGGGCGGTCTACCGGGTTATCCCCTGCCCATGCCGCTGGGGCACGAGCTGTCCGGGGTGGTCGAGCGGGTGGGCAGTCGCGTGCAGGGATTCGCCCCGGGCGATCGGGTGGTGGTGAATCCGACCGCGGGCGGCAATGCCATCGGCAACGGGGGTGCGGAGGGCGGGTTTGCGCCGCTGCTGCTGGTGCGCGGTGTCAGTCGGGACGCCGGTATTCTTTTCAGGTTGCCCGACAGCCTCAGCGACGAAGAAGGTGCGCTGGTTGAGCCGCTGTCCGTTGCCATGCACGCCGCCAACCGCAGTGAGCTGTCGGCGGGCGACAAACTGGTGATTTTCGGTGCGGGACCGATCGGCCTCGGTGTCCTGCTGGTCGCGCGCTACCTCGGGCTGGACCACTGCGTGGTGGTGGACCGCAGCGAGCGACGGCTGGCGCTGGCCCGGGCGCTGGGCGCCACGCCCGTGTCTGCCGGGGATGATGGGCTGGCGGCGCGCCTGTGCGCGGAGTTTGGCAGCGTGCAGTATCTGGGACAGACGCTGCCGGATATCGATGTGCTGATCGAGGCCACCGGCGTCGGTGCGGTGTTCGAGCAGTGTGTGCAACTGGCGCGCTTTCGCAGTCGGCTTACGGTGGTGGGTGTGCACAAGGCGCCCGCGCAGATCGACCTGCTCTCGGTGCTGGCGCGGGAGCTGCGCATCACAGGCTCAATGGCCTACCCGGATGAGTTTCCGGCGGTGATCGAAATGCTGGCCTCGGGCCGGGTTGACGCCAGCGCCCTGATCAGCCACCGCTTTCCACTGAGTGCGTTTGAGCAGGCCTTTGCGGTGGCCAGCGACCCCAACGAGGCCGTCAAGGTGATGGTGGACTGCCAGCGTTAGCTGCGCTCTGCGCGCGCAGGAAACTGCTGGAAATAGAAGCTGAAACGCTCGCGCAGGGCCTCCGGGTCTACCCCGAAATCCGCTTTCAGGTTGTACAGCACCCGGCCCTCCTTGCCCCGCGGGTGTGCGGCGATGAACGCCTGCATCTCGGCGCGTGCCTGCGCTGTCAACTCGACATCCGCGCAGGCGTAGATTTTCTCCACCATGCCCAGGTCGTCTGCCATGAACTCGTGAAAGGGGACATCGATGGTTTGCGCTGGCGGCAGGGCTGCGTGGTCGCGCACGCAGGCCCGCAGCAGGTGCTCCACGCGGTCCGCCCAGTAGTCGACGATTGCGCCTGTGTCGATGCGGGTGCGGCTCATCCGATAGCCGTAGGCAAGCATGGTGACGGCCGACTGGATTACAGCCACCGGATCGCGGTGTGTGATCACGTAGGTGGCGTCGGGGAACACCTCCCGCAACACGGGCAACTGCTCCAGATGCTGCGGGCATTTGAGTACCCAGCGATTCGGTCCCCGGTACCACTGCAGCAGTTTCAGCACATCGCGCATGTAGCGGTAGTGTGGCGTCTGGTCATGCGCGTAGTAATGATCGCGCCAGCGCGGACTGGGGGCGAGCCACTCGAAATTGTAGGAGGCGAAGTCCGGGCCCATCAGTTCCAGTTCCTCATGGATGTGCTCCGGGTTCATCGGGTGCATGGCCGCCAGCAGGGGCGTGACGGCCTGCATGCCTTCCCACGCCTCAGCGCAGCGCTGCATGCGCGGGTCGGTGCCGTCTGCCAGCGTGGCCTCTCCGGGCAGGGGGACCGGCTCGTAGGACTCCCAGAGCGGTAAGGAGCGAAATCGGGAGTCCGCCGCCAGCAGATTGAGCAGGTGGGTGGTGCCTGAACGCGGCAGCCCGGCGACGATGATCGGGCGCTCGATGGGCTGTGCCAGCGCTTCCGGGTGCTGCCGCCAGGCCTGCTGCAGCAGCAGCCGGTTGCTGGCGTAGCGCACCAGATAGCCGAACAGGTTGAGACGCTGGCTGGCGGTCATCTCGGCATCCTGGCCCCATTCGTCCAGCAGCAGCTGCAGGCGCTCCCGGAAATCCTCGGGCCCGAAGTCGCTGAGCCCGGTGCGCCGACGTGCCGCATCGAGCACTGCGCTTTCCGTGAATTCCAGCGGCTGTTGCGCGGCCCAGTCGAGGGCGGCGCGCTGCACCTCGGTCAGTTGCGGGGCGCGAAGGTCGTCGATACGCAGGGTGTGGGTCATGCCGCTTGTCGCGCTCCTGTGTCGGAATTTCGGGTGCCGGGTCGCCCCTCGGTGGGCGCGTCCGGCAAACGCGGGTGTTTCCACCCATGCTAAATAGGCCTTGATTGCGATGGCAAGCAAAAATACCATCGGGTACCCGAGGTGCCGCCCTGTCAGGAGAAGAAAGCGATGTCACACGACCAGCGTCTGCAGGCTCTCGGCCTGCCGCCGATCGACCAGATCGGATTTGTGGTAAAGGACATGGATGCCTGGGTCGCCCGCTTCGACCCGGTGTTTGGTCCGTTCTCCTTCATGGACGGCTCGGTGGCTGGTGCGGAGTTCCGTGGCCGCACCGAAGACGTGCAACTGCGGCTGGGGTTCGGCCGCAGTGGTGATATGGAAATCGAGCTGATCGAGTGGCAGTCCGGTGTCAGCCCGCACAGCGAATTTATCGAGTCGGGACGGGAGGGCATGCACCACCTGCGTTTCCGCGTTGAGGACACGGACCACTGGATAAGCGAGCTCGCCCGGCTGGGATACACCCCGTTCTGGTACAAGCGCTGGAGCAGCGATACGGTGTTTGCCTACCTGGAGTGCCCCGGTTTCCCGCTCTATCTGGAGCTGCTGCAGATGCCGCAGGCCGGCGCGGGCGCGCCGGGCTCGTGACGTGCCTCCCGTTGGCCAGCGGGGGCGTCGAAACAGGGCTTTTTTCTTTGCGGGGCTGTTGACCGGAAGGGCCCTGATACCTATAATGCACAGCCTCGAATTTGGGCCAGTAAAGTTGGTTTGGTCCACTGTGAAGTGCCAAGGGGCCTTCAAGTCGAGGAAGTTTTGATGCGGGGTGGAGCAGCCTGGTAGCTCGTCGGGCTCATAACCCGAAGGTCGTCGGTTCAAATCCGGCCCCCGCTACCAACATACGTGTCGTCCGCTCCGAATTGGCGGCACGTTTCGTCAAAGCCCCTTCTTGGGGCTTTTTCGTATCTGCGAAAAATGTTTGTGGTGTATTCGCAAGGTTAACCGCCGCTGGCGGAAGTGGAGTCGGATTGACGGCCAGGCAACAGGAATTACAGGCGCTGCTGGAACCCACAGTGGTCGCCCTCGGCTTTGACCTCTGGGGCATCGAGTATGCCGCCCAGGGCAAGCACAGTGTATTGCGCGTGTACATTGACGCGCAGTCAGGGGTGACGGTGGATGACTGTGCCGCCGTCAGTGCGCAGGTGAGCGCTGTGCTGGACGTTGAAGACCCGATCACCGGCGAGTACACGCTTGAGGTGTCCTCGCCGGGCGTTGATCGCCTGCTGTTTCGCCTTGAGCAGTTCCCGCCGTTCTTCGGCGAGTGGGTCGAATTGCGTTTGCGCCGGCCTTTCGAGGGGCGCCGCAATTTCAAGGGTATTTTGCAAGGTATCGAGGGCGAGGACGTTGTGGTGCTGGTAGATGACCACGAATACCTGTTGCCTTACAGCGCCGTGGACAAGGCGCGTGTTCATCCCCGCATCGAGGGTGCGGCCAGCGTAACTGACGAGGCTACGAATGACTAAAGAAATCCTGATGGTGGCTGAGGCCGTCTCGAACGAAAAGGGCGTGTCCGAGGACATCATTTTCGAGGCGATCGAGCTGGCGCTGGCGACAGCGACCAAGAAGCGCTACGACGAGGATGCCGACATCGAGGTGACCATCGACCGCAAGACGGGCGACTACGTGACCGTGCGCCGCTGGCTGGTGGTTCCCGACGACGAAATGGCACTGCTGGGTACCCAGTTCACCACGGAAGAAGCCATCGAGAAAGATCCGGCGCTGAAGCCCGGCGACATCTATGAGGAAGCGGTCGAGAACGTCGGCTTCGGGCGCATTGCGGCGCAGACCGCGAAGCAGGTCATCGTGCAGCGCGTGCGCGATGCCGAGCGTGCGCAGGTCGTCGAGCTGTATCGTGAGCGCGTCGGCGAGCTCGTTGCGGGCACAGTCAAGAAAGTGACACGCGACAACGTGATCGTGGATCTCGGCAATAACGCCGAGGGCCTGCTGCCCCGGGATCAGCTGGTTGGTCGCGAAACCTTCCGCGTCAACGACCGGGTGCGTGCCATCCTGCGCGAGATCAGCGCGGAAACCCGCGGCCCGCAGCTGATGTTGAGCCGTTCCTGCCCGGAAATGCTCATTGAGCTGTTCAAGATTGAAGTGCCGGAAATTGCCGAAGAGGTTATCCAGATCAAGGCCGCCGCGCGCGACCCCGGCTCGCGGGCCAAGATCGCAGTGAAAACCAATGACCAGCGCATCGACCCGGTCGGCGCCTGCGTCGGTATGCGCGGTTCGCGAGTGCAGGCGGTGTCCAACGAGCTGGACAACGAACGCGTGGACATCATTCTCTGGGACGATAACCCGGCCCAGCTGGTGATCAACGCCATGTCGCCGGCAGAGGTCGAGTCCATTGTGGTTGACGAAGACAGCGGGACCATGGACGTCGCGGTAGCGGAAGACAACCTCGCACAGGCGATCGGCCGCTCCGGGCAAAACGTGCGGCTGGCCAGTGAACTGACCGGCTGGACCATCAATGTCATGAGTAACGAGGAGGCCGCCGAGAAGCACGAGGCCGAGGCGGGGCAGGTGATCCAGATGTTTGTCGAGCAGCTGGATATCGATGAGGAGGTTGCTGAAATCCTTGTTGAAGAAGGCTTTACCACGCTGGAAGAGGTGGCCTACGTGCCGCTGGAAGAGATGACCGCCGTCGACGGCTTTGATGACGAGATCGCCGAGGAACTGCGGGCGCGCGCCAAGGACGCGCTGCTGACCCAGGCGATTGCGTCGGAGGAGCAGCTCGGCGCCAACGAGCCCGCGCAGGACCTGCTGGAGATGGACGGTATGGATCGTCACCTGGCCTTTGTGTTGGCCAGCCGCGGTGTGATTACCATGGAAGATCTCGCGGAACAGGGTGTCGATGACCTGATGGATATTCCGGAAATGACCGAAGAGCGCGCCGGAGAGCTGATCATGACAGCGCGCGCGCCCTGGTTTGCCGAGGAGAGTGAATAGGCCAGTACAGGCGGTTCCACTCTAGGCATCAGGGTTTCACGGGATTAAGGAGAATTTTGCATGGCGCAAGTGACAGTACAGCAGCTCGCGGAAACAGTGGGAGCGCCCGTTGATCGTTTGCTGACGCAAATGAAGGAAGCGGGCCTGCCTCACTCGGCGGCGAGTGAAGCTGTGTCGGAAGAGGACAAGCAGACGCTGCTGACCTATCTGAAGCGCAGCCATGGCGAATCCACGGCAGCGCCCAAGCGCATCACGCTCAAGCGCAAGACGATCAGCACGCTGAGAACGTCCGGGTCGCAGGGCAAGAAGACGGTGAACGTGGAAGTGCGGAAGAAGCGCACCTACGTCAAGCGCGATGCCTCGGACGCCGACTCCGAAATGCAGGATGCGGCCAAGCTGGAAGCAGCGGCAGCGGCAGAGGCCGAGCGCAAGGCCGCGGAAGCCAAGGCGGCAGCGGATGCGGAGGCAGCGGAAAAGGCGGCCCGCGAAGCGGCGGCGGCCGAGGAAGAGGCGGCGGTTGCAGCGGCAGCGGCGTCTGTGCCGGAGCCCGAGCCGGAAGACGAAAAAGACCTGGATCCGGAGATCCTGCGCCAGCGTGCGGCGGAGCGTCGTATGGCCCGCGAAGCGGCCGAAGCCGAGGCCCGCAAGGCGGCGATGGAAGCTCGCAAGGCCGAGGAAGAGCGCGTCAAGGCGGAAGCCGCGGCAAAAGTCGAGCGGGAGAAAGAGGCCGCGGCGAAGCGTCCCAAGCGCCTGCACGATGCGCCGGCACCGCAGACCGAAGAACAGCGCAAGAAAGCTGTGCGCGGCCGGCTCGACCGCAGTTCACCGGGCGGCCGTGGCAAGCAGCGCGGCCACAACCTGTCACTGTCCGACCTTGAAGCGGCTGAGTCCGGCATGATGCGGCGCCGCGGCGGGCGCAAGAAGATGCGTGGTGGTTCCCATGCGGAACACGGTAAACACGGATTCGAGATGCCCACAGAGAAGAAGACACACGAAGTCGAGCTGGCTGACATGACCTCGGTCGGCGGTCTCGCGCAGCAGATGTCCGTGAAGGCCGGTGAAGTGATCAAGGAGCTGATGAAGCTCGGCGTCATGGCGACCATCAACCAGATGATCGACCAGGATACCGCGATCCTGGTGGTCGAGGAGATGGGGCACAAGCCGAAACTGATCAGTGCCGACGCCCTGGAAGAGAAGCTGGAAGAGACGCTCGCGCAGCACGAGGGTACCCTGGAGCCGCGCGCCCCGGTGGTCACGGTGATGGGTCACGTCGACCACGGCAAGACATCGTTGCTCGACTATATCCGCAAGGCCAAGGTGGCCTCCGGTGAGGCGGGTGGTATTACCCAGCACATCGGTGCCTACCACGTGGAAACCGGCCACGGCATGATTTCCTTCCTCGACACCCCCGGTCACGCGGCGTTCACCGCCATGCGCGCCCGCGGCGCGAAGAGCACGGACATCGTGATCCTCGTGGTGGCGGCAGACGATGGCGTCATGCCGCAGACCGAGGAAGCCGTGCAGCACGCCAAGGCGGCGAAAGTGCCCCTGATCGTGGCCATCAACAAGATGGACAAGGAAGGTGCGGATCCGGACCGTGTGAAGAGCGAGCTGGCAGCCAAGGATGTGATCCCCGAGGATTGGGGCGGTGATACACAGTTCATCGAGGTGTCTGCCCACACGGGTGACGGCGTGGACAATCTGCTTGACGCCATTCTGCTGCAGGCCGAGGTACTCGAGTTGCAGGCGCCGCGTGACGTACCTGCACAGGGCATCGTGATCGAATCGCGACTGGACAAGGGACGTGGGCCCGTGGCGTCGCTGTTGATCCAGAGCGGCACCCTGCGCCAGGGCGATATCGTGCTGGCAGGCCTGCAGTACGGCCGCGTGCGTGCCATGCTGGACGAGAATGGCAAGAACATCACCGAGGCCGGGCCGAGTATTCCGGTCGAAATCCTCGGTCTCGACGGTACCCCCGATGCCGGTGACCTGTTCGCCGTGGTGGAGAGCGAGAAGCGCGCCCGTGAAGTGGCGCAGTTCCGTCAGGAGAAGACGCGCGACAGCAAGCTGCAGCGCCAGCAGGCCGCCAAGCTCGACAACATGTTCGAGAGCATGACGGCTGGCGAGAAGAAGACGCTGAACGTTGTGGTCAAGGCCGATGTGCGCGGCTCCCTGGAAGCTATTCAGACCGCCCTGCTGGACCTCGGCAACGACGAAGTACAGGTGAACATTGTGTCAGGCGGCGTCGGCGGCCTCGCGGAAACCGACATCACCCTGGCCATCACGTCGGGCGCGGTGGTGTTTGGCTTCAACGTGCGCGCCGATGCGTCCGCCCGTCGTCTGGTGGAAAACGAGGGCGTGGATCTGCGTTACTACAACGTCATCTACGACCTTATCGACGATGTGAAGCAGGCCCTCACCGGGATGCTGGCGCCGGAAATGCGCGAGGAGATCCTCGGGATTGCCGAAGTGCGCGATGTATTCCGCTCGCCGAAATTCGGTGCGATCGCCGGCTGCATGGTCATCGAGGGCACGGTCTACCGTTCACGCCCGATTCGCGTGCTGCGTGACAACGTGGTCATCTACCAGGGCGAGCTGGAGTCATTGCGTCGCTTCAAGGACGATGCCAGTGAAGTGCGCAACGGCATGGAGTGCGGTATCGGCGTCAAGAACTACAACGACGTCAAGCCCGGCGACCTGATCGAAGTGTATGAAGTCAAGGAGTTTGCCCGCACTCTGTAGGCGGCCCTGTTATGGCGAAGGAATACAGTCGGACCCAGCGGGTTGCAGATTACCTGCAGCGCGAACTGGCACAGCAGATCCAGCAGGAACTGCGCGATCCGCGGATCGGGATGGTCAGCATCACGGGCGTGGACGTGAGCCGCGACCTGGGGCACGCGAAAGTGTATTTCACGCGCCTGGGGAGCGACTGTGCCGACGAGGCGCGTGAAGCCGCGGAGGTGCTGAACAAGGCGGCGGGGTATCTGCGCAGCCAACTGTCCCGCGACAGCAATATGCGCAGCGTGCCGCAGCTGCGCTTCTATTTCGACAGCAGCGTGGGCCGCGGACGGGATATGGAAGACCTCATTCGGCGTGCGGAGCAGGCGGACCGGGCCCTGGGTCTGCGCGACGACGAGCCGGGCGACGCATCCTAGTGGGCCGTCAGCGCAAAGGTCGCCCGCTGGATGGAATACTGTTGCTGGACAAGCCTGCGGGGCTGAGCTCCAACCAGGCATTGCAGCGTGCCAAGCGCCTGTACTTCGCCGCCAAGGCGGGGCACACCGGCAGCCTGGACCCGCTGGCGACCGGGGTGCTGCCCCTGTGCTTCGGCGAGGCGACGAAGTTCTCCCAGTATCTGCTGGACGCCGACAAGGCCTATGCCAGCACGTTTGTGCTCGGTGAGCAGCGCAGTACCGGCGATGCCGAGGGCGAGGTGCTGGCCGTGGCCGACGCCAGTGCCCTCACGCGTGAGCAGGTGGAGGAGGCGCTGGGCGCCTTTCGCGGCGCGATTGAGCAGGTGCCGTCGATGTATTCGGCGTTGAAGCGCGATGGACAGCCGCTCTACAAACTGGCGCGCAAAGGCCAGGAAGTGGAGCGCGCAGCGCGGCCGGTGATGATACACCGGTTGGAATTACTGGATTTCCGCCCGGGCGAACGGGCGGAGGTCGATGTGGCCCTCGAGTGCAGTAAAGGCACCTATGTGCGCTCGATTGCCGAGGACCTGGGCACCGCCCTGGGCTGCGGTGGCTATGTGAGTGCGCTGCGGCGCACCCGGGCAGGCCCCTTCGGGCTGGACCGATGCGTCACGCTGGCCGCGCTGGAGGCATTGAAAGACGCCGAGCGCCTGGCGGACATGGACGCCTTATTGCTGCCCGCGGATACGGCGCTGGACGCATTGCCGACGGTGCGACTGACCGAGTCCGGCGGGTATTACCTGCGCCAGGGGCAACCGGTCATGGTGCCAAATGCGCCCCACAATGGTATGGTGCGCGTCGCTCTGGAAACCGGCGAGTTTCTGGGGGTAGGCGAGATATTGGACGACGGGCGCGTTGCGCCGCGTCGCCTGATAGTCACCGGGAGGTGACGCGAACCTGTCTGTAAATCTGCACGGACAGGCTCTTTTTATTGATCTCCACCGGGCTGTGTAAAAGCGGGTGGAACACGCAGATTACTTGAGAGGAAACAGACATGGCTTTAGAAGCTGCAAAAAAGGCAGAAATCGTAAAAGAGTACCAGACCAGCGAGAGTGATACCGGATCGCCCGAAGTTCAGGTCGCGTTGCTGACAGCCAATATCATCCAGCTGCAGGACCACTTCCAGGCGCACAAGCACGATCACCACTCACGCCGCGGCCTGATCCGCATGGTAAACCAGCGTCGCAAGCTGCTGGATTACCTGAAGCGCAAGGATGTGACGCGCTACGCCGAGCTGATCAAGCGACTGGGTCTGCGTCGATAAGCGGTACCACATACCGGGGCCCTCTGCCCCGGTTGTCATATTCAGCATTGGAGAAATAATGTGAATCCAGTTAGAAAGACCTTCCAGTACGGTGGCCAGACAGTCACGCTGGAAACGGGTCGTATTGCCAGGCAGGCAACCGGCGCGGTTCTGGTTACCGTCGAAAACACCTCGGTTCTGGTTACGGTTGTGGCGGAAAAAAGCGCCAAGCCCGGCCAGCCCTTCTTCCCCCTTGCCGTGCACTACACGGAAAAGGCTTACGCGGTCGGCAAGATCCCCGGCGGCTTCTTCAAGCGCGAAGCACGCCCCAGCGAAAAGGAAACCCTCACCTCACGGCTCATCGACCGGCCCATCCGGCCGCTGTTTCCCGATGGCTTCATGAATGAAGTGCAGGTGATCTGCACGGTGATGTCTGCGGACAAGCACATCGATCCGGATATCCCTGCGATGATCGGCACCTCCGCGGCGCTGGCCATTTCCGGCTGCCCGTTCAATGGCCCGATTGGCGGCGCGCGCGTCGGCTTCAACGAGAGCACCGGTTACATGCTCAACCCCACCTACGACCAGCTGAAGGATAGCAAGCTGGACATGGTGGTGGCAGGTACCGAGCATGCGGTGTTGATGGTCGAGTCTGAAGCGAAGGAGCTGTCGGAAGACCAGATGCTGGGTGCCGTGCTGTTTGCCCACCAGGAAATGCAGGTGGTGATCCAGGCCATTCGCGATCTGGCTGCCGAAGCCGGCAAGCCGCGTTGGGACTGGCAGCCGCCGGCGGTGAATGAAGAGCTCACCGCTGCCGTTGAGGCACAGGTCAAGGCGGAGCTGGGCGAGGCCTACCGTATCACCGAAAAAGCGCTGCGTTACGAGCGCGTTGCCGAAGTGCGCAAGGCCTGTGTAGCGGCCCTGGCCGTTGAGGGCGGACCGTCCGAGGACGACATCAAGGATGTTTTCAAGACCGTCGAGAAAAACCTCGTGCGCAAGCGTATCCTCGCCGGCGAACCGCGTATTGACGGTCGCGATACACGCACCGTGCGGGCCATTGCCTGCGAAACCGATATCCTGCCCAAGGTGCACGGCTCTGCGCTGTTCACCCGTGGCGAGACCCAGGCTATCGGTGCGGTTACCCTGGGCTCAACCCGCGACTCACAGATCATCGATGCGCTGGAAGGCGAGCGGCGTGATCCCTTCATGCTGCACTATAACTTCCCTCCCTACTCGGTAGGTGAAGCGGGCCGCGTGGGCTTTACCAGCCGTCGCGAAATTGGCCACGGACGCCTGGCGCGCCGCGGCCTGGCCGCGGTGCTGCCGAACAGCGAGGACTTCCCCTACACCATCCGTGTGGTGTCGGAGATTACCGAATCCAACGGCTCCAGCTCGATGGCCTCGGTGTGCGTGGGCTCCATGGCCATGATGGCGGCAGGTGTGCCGCTGAGCGCGCCGGTGGCCGGTATCGCCATGGGCCTGGTCAAGGACGGTAACCAGTTCGCCGTACTGACCGATATCCTGGGCGACGAAGATCACCTGGGCGACATGGATTTCAAGGTTGCCGGCACCGCAGCGGGTATCACCGCCCTGCAAATGGATATCAAGATCGAAGGTATCAATGAGCAGATCATGGAGATTGCCCTGCAGCAGGCGCAGCAGGCTCGCCTGCATATCCTCGGCCAGATGAACGCTGTACTGGCCGAGCCGCGTCAGGTGCTCTCGGACAACGCGCCGAGCATGCTCACCCTGAAAGTCGATTCCGACAAGATCCGCGACATCATCGGCAAGGGCGGTGCGACCATTCGCGCCATCACCGAGGCCTCGGGTGCTACCGTGGATATCGACGATGACGGTACGGTCCGCGTCTTCGGTCAGGACAAGGCAGCCCGCGACAAGGCGGTGGCCATGATTGAAGAGATCACGGCCGAGGCCGAGGTAGGTGCTGTCTACAAGGGCACCGTGGCGCGCATCGTTGATTTCGGTGCCTTCGTCAACATCCTGCCGGGCAAGGACGGTCTGGTGCACATCTCGCAGATCGCCCACCAGCGTGTCGAGAACGTGTCCGACTACCTGAAGGAAGGCCAGGAGGTGGAAGTGAAGGTGCTGGATGTCGACCAGCGCGGTCGTATCAAGCTGTCCATCAAGGAACTGCTTGAAGACGATGCTGGTTCCGATGCTGAAAGCGGCACATCCTCAGACGAGGGCTGACCCGCAATCAACCAGACAAGGGCGCTTCGGCGCCCTTTTTTGTGCCCAGCGGTTTGCCCGGCCAGGTCTACCAGAGGCTGGCGACGGCCATACAGGTCAGCACCGCCAGCACCGGTATCACGACCGTGACAACACCCATGTCGCGGTAGGCTTCGCGGTGGGTCAGCCCGGTGATGGTGAGCGTGGCGACCACGGCTCCCGAGTGGGGCAGGGAGTCGAAGCCACCGGCGGCAATCGTAGCCAGCCGGTGCAGTGTCGCCGGCTCGATGCCCATGTTCAGGTAGCCCTCTGCCATGGTGGACATGAAGATCTGCAGGCCGCCCGAGGCAGACCCTGTGATGGCTGAGATCACGCTGATAGAGGTGAACATGGACAGCAGGGGAGGTAGGCTGGCGTCCAGCATGACGCCAGTGAACTGGGCAAAGCCCTGGGTTTGCGTGACCACGCCCGCGAAACCGATCACGGCGGCGGTGTTGATGAGCGGAATGATGGAATCCTGCGTGCCCTCGCCGATACTGTGCAGGGCGTGACGGCGCACTGCCGGGAACATGAGCACGGTCAGCAGTGTCCCGGCAAATAGCGCAAGGCTGGGCCATATCACGGGCTGTGCATTGGCGAAGGCCAGCAGCGTGTAGGCGGCGCTGTCGCCTTCCCCGAGGAATGCGGTAAGCACCCGCGGAAGCAGGATTGCCCCCAGGACCAGCACCGGTGGCAGCAGTGCCAGTGTCCAGTGCGGGTAGCTCGCTTCACCGGGGTCCTCGGCGATGTGTCGGTCACGCGGCCCGGCGACAAAGCCATCGCCCTTCGCGGCGGCCCGCAGGCGCTGACTTTCCAGATACCACATGCCCAGGCCGAACATCATGGCGCTAGCCAGAATGCCGAGCCAGCCGCCGGCGAACAGGTCGGTGCCCAGTGCGACAGAGGAGATGACGTTGTGGATGGACGGGGTGCCGGGCAGGGCGGTCAGTGTGAAAGTCCCCGCGCCGAGTGCGAGGGCGGCACAGAACAGTCTCTTTGGAATATTGGCCTGCTGCAGCAGTTTGATGCCCAGTGGATACATGGCGAAGATCACGACAAACACTACCACACCGCCGTAGGTGAGCAGTGCCGTTGACAGCACCGTAATCCACAGTGCGCGGTTTGGTCCCAGTTTGCGGACCATGGCGAGGGCGATACTGGACGCTGCGTGACTGTCTCCCATGACCCGGCCGAACATGGCGCCAGCCGCGAACAGCAGGAAAAACCTGCCCGCAAAGGTAAATGCGCCCAGTGGGCCGAAGGCGAAGTATTCCCCGAGACCCTCCGCCAGCGGCAGGCCATTGCTGACAATCACTACACCCGCGCTGAGCAACGCCGCGAATACGATATTGATACCGCGCAGGGCCAGCCAGATGAGCAGTGAAAGTGCGACGAGAAGCCCGGCGTAACCGAAAGCGCTGCTGAGAGCCATGCGAGAGGTCCCTTGTTATTATCGTTCGTGTCGCAGTATATCCCCACGCCCGCGCGGGGGGGAGTGTCGGCGTCAGTGGTTCGCGCGGGTGTTCAGGGTGAGGCGAGCATGCCCCAGTCGGAGACGGGGTTCAGGGTGAGCCTGACGTTGTCGATCAGGCGTGTGGAACCCAGCCGTGCGGCCGCGAGAATGGCGATCTCTTCGGTGTTTTCGTTCACCGCACGCAGTGTGCGAGCATCGCGAATGGCGAAGTAGTCCGGTTCGAACCCGGCCTGTAACAGTTGCATGCGGGCGTGGGACTCAAGCTGCAGGAAGTTGTCGAAGCCGCAGGCAACCGCATCGCGACAGCTGACCAGCGTGGCGTGGATCAACGGCGCCAGCTTGCGCTGCTCCTCCGACAGGTAGCCATTGCGCGAGCTCTTCGCCAGGCCGTCGGTATCGCGCGCGGTGGCAACACCTTCAATCTGGATCGGCATGCACAGGTCGGTGACCATCTTGCGGATGATGGTGAGTTGCTGGAAATCCTTTTCGCCGAACACCGCCACATCGGGCTGCACGATGTTGAACAGTTTGCTGACCACGGTGGTCACGCCGGTAAAGTGCCCGGGCCGGCTGCTGCCACACAGCGTTTCCGACAGGTCCGGTACCTGCACCTGGGTCTGCAGTGCCATGCCCTCGGGATACATTTCCTCGACATCGGGCAGAAACAGGTGCTGCACGCCCTCGCTGAACAGCTTTTCCTTGTCGGCGGCCAGCGTGCGCGGGTAAGCGTCGAGGTCCTCGTTGGGGCCAAACTGCAGCGGATTGACGAAGATGCTGACCACAACGATATCGGCGAGGGTGCGCGCGCGGCGCACCAGTTCGAGGTGGCCCTCATGCAGATTGCCCATGGTGGGCACGAAGGCAATGCGCTGGCCCTGTTGGCGGCAGCTCCGCAGGGCGGATTGCAGCGGTGCTATGGCAGTGTACGTTCGCATATCTACATAACCCCCGAAACACGGTAAAGGGTGACGCAAGACCGGAACTAGCTGGTCGTTATGGGCCGCGGATGGTGACCCATCGGCGAGCGGACGGGCAGTATGCCCCAAGCGCACACACCCGGCAATGGATCGAAATCAAAAGTCTGGACGATTTTGTTACCTGGGGAAGCAGGTTGTGGCGGGGGTAACACCGCTGTTACACAGGCCTGTGTTGGTGCGGCATGGCTCAGCTGTAGCTGTGCTCTTCACGCGGGTAGGCACCGGATTTGACGGCCTGCACAAAGGCGGCGAGCGCTTCCTGTATGCTGTTGCTGCCGGCCATGAAATTCTGCACGAAGCGCGCGCTGTGGCTGGAAAGTCCGAGCATGTCGTGCATGACCAGCACCTGCGCGTCCGTGCCTGCGCCGGCTCCGATACCGATCACCGGGATATCCAGCTTGTCGCTGATGTCCGTGGCCAGGTGGGAGGGCACGCATTCCAGCACCAGCAGGCTGGCGCCGGCGTCCTGGATTTCGACCGCATCGGCGAGAATGGACTTGGCTTCCTTGGGGGTCCGCCCCTGTACGCGGAAGCCGCCCAGCGCATTGACTGACTGTGGCGTCAGCCCCAGGTGTGCACAGACCGGTATGCCGCGCTCCACCAGCATGGATATGGTGTCGGAAAGCCAGGTGCCCCCCTCCAGCTTCACCATCTGCGCGCCAGCCTGCATCAGCCGGGTCGCATTGGCCATTGCCTGCGTGGGCGTGCTGTAGCTCATGAACGGCATGTCGGCGATCACCAGTGACTCCGGCGCACCGCGCACCACACATTCCGTGTGGTAGACCATGTGATCCACGGATACCGGGATGGTGCTGTCGTGGCCCTGCAGCACCATGCCCAGTGAGTCGCCCACCAGAATGGTTTCAGCGCCCGCCTCGGATACCAGCCGGGAGAAAGTGGCATCGTACGCGGTGATGCACACAAACTTTTCCCCGGCGGCCTTCATTTTGTCGAGGGTGCTGATGGTGATCTTGCCCATGCGCTGCACTATCCAAAGAACGTGGGATTGAAGTAATGGCGGCCGCTGCGGATGTCCAGCAGGTAGTCGACCAGGTGCCGGTAATCATCCTCGCCCTGGGCGAGGTCGATCTCGCTGGCGTTGACGATAAGTAAAGGAGCTTCATCGTAATACAGAAAAAACTCACTGTACACTTCGTTCAGGCGCTCCAGGTAGTCGCGTTCGATGGCTCTTTCGTGCTCGATACCGCGCTGGTGAATGCGGTCGAGAAGGATGTCCGTGGGTGCCTGCAGGTAGATGACGAGGTCTGGTGTGGGCGGTTCGATACGCAGTTGCTCGTAGACTCGCTGGTACAGCTGGAACTCGTCACTGTCGAGATTGACCCGCGCGAACAGCGGGTCCTTCTCGATCAGGAAATCAGACACCCGGGATTCCGCGAAAATGTCCCCCTGGCGCAGGTCGTTGATTTTCTGCGCGCGCTGAAACAGGAAGAAGAGCTGGGTGGCGAGCGCAGCGTGGCGCTGGTTGCCATAGAAACGTTCGAGGAACGGGTTCTGGTGTGCCTCCTCCAGCAGCATGGGATAGCCAAAGGTTGCCGCCAGGCGGCTTGCCAGGGTGGTTTTGCCAACGCCGATCGGCCCCTCGACGGCAATGTAGCCCGGTGGCGTGCGGCCCTTCAGGTCGACGCCAGTGGTGGGGGTGTCTGTGCTCAAGATCAGGGCTCCCGTGTGTCCTGCAAATGATAGTCCAGCGTGACCGCGCTGCGCGTCAGGCCGGTGGCCGGGCACTGGGCCACCAGGGTAGCCAGCGAGCCGAGCCCGGGCACCACAAGGTCGTCCGGGTAAATATCGAGGAGAGGATAAAGGACGAAGTGACGTTCCGCCATGCCCGGGTGGGGAACCTGTAGCCTCGGCAGGCGGATCTGCCCTGCATCGTACAGCAGGATATCCAGGTCCAGGGTACGTGGTCCCCAGCGTACGCTGCGTTCGCGGCCCTGTGCCTGTTCAATGCCCTGCAGCGCATCGAGCAGGGGGAGTGGGCCCAGCGCTGTGCGCACCGCGAGTACCGCGTTCAGGTAGTCGGGCTGCTGCCCCGGGCCCACTGCGGCACTGGCGTACACGCTGGAACCCGCAGTGATGTGGGTCCCCGGCAGCCTGCGAATGGCATCGACCGCCGTTTGCAGCTGCCGCGGAGGGTTGCCGAGGTTGCTGCCCAGCGCGATACAGGCGTCGGGCATCAGGGCGAGGGCGGGCGCCGTTTGCGCGGGCGCCGCCGGCGCGTACGGCCGCCGCTGTCGTCCCCCGCGTCGCTGGGCGTTTCCAGCATCGGCAGGTTCTGGTTCTCGGGGCGCTCCTGGAATTCGGTCCAGAATTCCCCCACGCCACCGGTGTCCTCTCCGGCCTCCTCACGCAACAGCAGGAAATCGTATGCGGCGCGAAAACGGCGGTTCTGCAGCAGCTCACGTGCCTTGCGGCTGTCGCCCCGCTGCAGGCGAAGCTGGAATTCCCAGATTTCCCGCATGGGCTGGCTGAAGCGCCGCGGAATGGCAATGGTGGCTACCGCGCCGGCGATCACCTGTTGCGCGGCGCTGTGCATGGCCGGCACGGGCGGCTCACCGCGCTCGCGCAGCTGTGCCGCAAGCTGGCTGGTCACCGGCCACAGCAGGGCGGCCAGCAGGAAGGCTGGTGTGACGGGCTTGTCCGCCTTGATTCGCGTATCGGTGCTGCGCATCGCGGCCCTGACCAGCGCCATGGCGGTCGGGTCGCGTCGCAGTGCCTCATCGCTTTCGGGGAACAGATACACCAGCAGGTCGTGCTCCAGCAATGCATCAAAGGTGCGCTCGGCGTAGCCGGACAGGAACAGCTTGAGAAACTCATCGAACAGTCGTGCGGAGGGAATTTCACGCAGCAGGGAGGCGCAGCGGGGGATGGCCGCAGCCGTCTCGCTGTCTACGCCGAATTCCAGCTTGGCGGCGAACCGCGCCACCCGCAGCATCCGCACCGGGTCTTCGCGGAAGCGCTGCTCCGGGTCGCCAATGATGCACACGCTGCGCCGCTCCAGGTCCTGCATGCCGTGCACGTGATCGTAGACGGCGAAGCTGGCGGCGTCGTAGTACAGCGCGTTCACCGTCAGGTCGCGGCGCACGGCGTCCTCTTCCAGCGTGCCGAACACGTTGTCGCGCAGCAGCAGACCCTGCTCGGAGCGGTGAGACGGACCCTTGACCTTGCCTGAGCGCGCTGGTGGCTCGCCATCGTGATGGCCGCGAAACGTGGTGACTTCAATGATTTCGCGGCCCATGCGCACGTGCACGATGCGGAACCGGCGGCCGATGATGCGCGAGCCGCGGAACAGTGCATGCACTTCTTCGGGGGTTGCATCGGTGGCGACATCGAAGTCTTTCGGATGCCCGCCGAGCAGCAGGTCGCGTACGGCGCCACCCACGAGGTAGGCCTCGTGGTCTGCCTGGCGCAGCCTCGCCATGACTTTCAGGGCGCCGTCGCTGATGTTCTTGCGGGATATGCAGTGTTGGTCCCTGGGAATGACCTTCAAGCGGGAGTTGCCTTTTGCGATAGAAAAACAGCGGCCAGTTTAGCACAGGCGAAAAGCTGTGGTCTTCAGGGTTTGAGGGGGCATGCAAGCGACGGGGAAGACAGTTGTCTTCCCCATCCAGGTCACAAGCGAATCGTTATTGTTATGCGGGCGCCGTTGTTCTTATCGCGGCTTTTGAGCCTGGAAATCGAAGGGGAAGAAACCTTCCCCATCCAGGTCCACAGTGTCTCTGTTATTGTTATTGGGGCAAGGGTGTTATTGTTATTGTTGTTGCCGGGCGGAACAATGCAGATGGCGTGCCAGAAAAATAAAAGTTCAATAAAAACAGTGTGTTAATAAAATCCGAAGGAGTTCCCCGGCACACAAAAATTTGTGTTTGTTACGCATCTACTCCGCTGCATGTTACAGCGGGCGATGCGGGTAACGCTCAGGAGCCCGTTTTCCGGCGCCGGGTGGACGCTGCGCCGCTCTTCTTGCGTGGAATCTCAAAGCGCTGGCGGCGTTCCCAGAGGCATTTGCGGCTGATGCCGAGCTTCTGGGCGAGTTCGGTCTCGCTCATCGAATCCTGGTGTTCGAGCACAAAGCGCTGGAAATAGTCCTCCAGCGACAGGTCTTCAGCAGGGTCCGAGGTGATATTGCGCGGGGCATGGTAGGCGTTCTGTATCGCCTGTCCGCCCTGACCCCGAATGCGGTTGACGTTGACCAGTTCCAGGTCGATGCCCAGGGCTTCGTTGTCGATTTCCGCATCTTCTGACAGCACCACAGCGCGCTCGATGGCGTGTTCCAGTTCGCGCACATTGCCCGGCCACTGGTAGGTGGTGATGGCCTGTATCGCTCGCGGCGAGAGCGTCATGTGGCCCTTGCCAAGGCGTTCGGACTGGATTTCCAGCATCCGCTCCGCCAGTTGCAGTATGTCCTTGCCGCGCTCGCGCAGTGCGGGGAGTTGCAGGCGCAGGACATTGATGCGGTAGTAGAGATCCTGTCGGAACAAGCCCTCTGCGGACAGGGCATGCAGGTTGCGGTGCGTGGCGCAGATCAGCCGCACGTTGACCTTGCGCGAGTGTACCGAGCCAATACGGCGGATTTCGCCCTCCTGGATAAAGCGCAGCAGTCGCGCCTGGGCTTCCATGGGCAACTCGCCAATTTCATCGAGAAACAGGGTGCCGCCGTCGGCTGCTTCAATCAGGCCCATGCGGCTGGCGTTGGCCCCGGTGAAGGCGCCCTTTTCATAGCCGAACAGCTCGGATTCAATCAGCGTATCGGGAATCGCCGCACAGTTGACGCAGATAAGGGTCTTGTCGGCGCGCTGGCTGTGCTGGTGCACACTGCGCGCCACCAGTTCCTTGCCGGTTCCGGTTTCCCCCTGCACCAGCACGGTGGAATCCGTGGGGGCCACCTTGCGGATATGCTCGGACAGGGTCACCATCGCGGGGCAGTTGCCGATAATCCCCGTTACCGGGTGACTGCTGTCCGCGCTGGCTGGCGCGGCGTCACCGCGCCGTGTGGGGTGGTCGGCAATGATGCGCTCTACCGCGGCAACCATGTCGCCGTGGTCGAAGGGCTTGGCGATGTAGTCCACCGCGCCCATGCGCATGGAGTCGACCGCCGAGCGCAGGCTCGCGTAGCTGGTCATGATCAGGACAGGGACGTCGCCAGCTTTCTTGATCAGGTCGGTGCCCGGCGCGCCGGGCAGGCGCAGGTCGGAAATGATCAGGTCGAAGTCGGTCAGGGTGTGCTTGGACTCCGCCTCCTGCACCGAGGCCGCTTCGGCAACGCCGTAGCCATTGCGTTCCAGCAGGCGCCGCAATGCCGTGCGAATGACCGACTCGTCCTCTACCACCAGAATCTGTTGCATGCGTTGTTACCTCCTGAACGCAAGCTACACAACATACCCTTGCCGCCTACTTTTTTCCAGTCGGTTCAGGCGCTTGGGTTGTCACCGCGTGTTACACCCTCGTGGGTATCGTAGTGCCCGCGAGGCAGTTGCAGGGTGAATCGTGTGCCCGGCCGCTCGGCGGGCCCGACCGGGCTCTGGATGTGAACAGAGCCCTGCATGTCTTCCATGATGCTGTAGACCAGGGCCAGCCCCAACCCGGTGCCTTCGCCGGGCTCCTTGGTGGTGAAGAAGGGCTCGAAGACCTGGCTCTGCAGAGACGCCGGGATACCGCTGCCCTCGTCCTCGACAGTGATCGCCACGCGCTCCGCCTGCGCAAGGGCGCTGACGGTGACCCTGGCGTCCGCCGGGCTTGCATCACGGGCATTCCCCAGCAGATTCACAAAGACCTGCAGCAGGCGCTGGGCATCGGCGTGCACCAGAATTTCGCGGTGACAGTGGTTCTCGAAGCGCATGGGCCTGGCCTGGTGGTCCAGTTGCAGCAGATGGATGGCCTCGTCCACGCAATCGGCGAGGTTGCAGGGCTCCAGGTGCAGATCGCCGGCGCCGGAACCAACGTGGGAGAAATTGACCAGGGAGTCGACGATACGGCTGATGCGGTCGGTCTGCCGCAGAATGTCCCGCGCCGCACTGCGGACCTCTGCGGGGTCATCCTCGTAGGCGAGATTCTGTGCCAGGCAGGCAATGCCGGTGACCGGATTGCCGATCTCGTGCGCGACGCCGGCGGCCAGGCGCCCGATCGAGGCCAGTCGCTCGCTGTGCAGCAGTTCCTGCTCCAGTCGCTCGTAGTCGGAAATGTCCTCGATCAACACCAGTTGGTCACCGTTGTGTGCACCGCCCGCGCTGGCCTTGTGCAGGCTGACCCAGCGCGTCGCGCCATCTTCCAGCACCACCTCGCGCTTCAACACCGTGTCGGCACCCTCGCTGAGAAATTGCCCGATGACCTGCCCCCAGGGGGGTGGCAGTGACTCCAGCAGAGAGCCGAGCACCGCGCTGGAAGCGATGCCGGTGATGCTTTGCATGCTGCGGTTCCAGAGCAGCAGCTCGCGGTCCGGTGCCAGCGAGCAGACTCCGATAGGCAGGTTGTCCAGTGTTTTCCGGTAGTGCAGGCGCAGGTTGTCGAGCTCTGCGGCGAGGCCTGTGAACTGCCCCCCCGCCCGGTCCAGCCGGCGTTCGATGAGGAACAGGTCCTCGCTGCTGCCGCCGGGGTTGTTGTCGAAGGGGATGCAGCGGCTGACGATGGAATGGGCCACGGCCGGCCCCAGCAGGCCCGACAGGTTGGCTTCGATGCGACCGCGCAGACGGCGCAGCGCGTAGGGCCTTGATTCGTTGTGATCAAACTGCAGCTCGCGCAGGGCCCGTGACACCTCCAGCTGCGCCGTTGCCTCACCCAGTGCCAGCGCAAGCTGCTCGGTGAATTCCTGCGCACTGCGCAGCGTCAGCGTGCGCCGCGGTGAGCGGCTCAACACATCCATGGAGCAGATTTCCGCAGCCACCCGCTCCTCATCCGAGGGTTGGCTGAGCAGTGATACCAGCACGAACAGCGCCACGTTGACGCCGAGTGCGGCAAGGCTCGCTGCGGCCCAGGCGGTGTCGGTGCCTGCAAACCAGCGCTCGGCCAGGGCAGCCATCCAGGCGGGCTGGTCGATCCCCAGCACGGGCAGCAGCAACAGGATGAACCACAGCAGCAGGCCGCCGGCGAGACCGCACACCAGCCCCTTGCGATTGGCGCCGGCCCAGTAGGGCGTGGCGACGATCCCGGGCAGGAAATGCAGCGTGCCGGAGAACGCCACCAGGCCCAGCTGCGCCAGGCTGTGCTTGCCATTGACGGCGACGAAGAAGCCGTAGCCGGCGAGGATCAGCAGCGCAATCAGCGAGCGGCGCAACCATTTCAGCTGGTCGTACAGCGACTGGTCGGTGCGAATCTGCAGCAGTTGCCGGGGCAGAATCAGGTGGTTCAGGCACATGTTGGCGAGTGCCAGTGTGGCGACAATGATCGCGGTACTGGCGGCAGACAGCCCCGCCACGAACGCCAGCGCGGCAAACCCTGGCGACTGCAGGCCGATGCCGATAGCGAGCCCGGTGTAGCCCGCTGGCAGGTCATGCGGCAGCCGCATGCCGGCCCAGGCCAGCGGCAGCACGGGCAGTGCGAGCAACAGCAGGTACAGGGGCAGGCCCCAGCTCGCGGCCCGCAGGTCCTGTGATTCCTTGTTCTCGGCAAAGGCCATGTGGAACAGGTGAGGCATGCACACGGCGCCGGCGAAGAACACCAGCAGCAGCACCCGCGCCGCGTCTCCGGCGACGGGCTGTTGGATCACCGCCTGCGCTGCCGGCGTGGCCGCGAGCCAGGCCTCCAGTCCTGCGAATCCGCCAAACACCTCCTTCACCGCAATGGCCATCATCAGCAGCATGGCGGCCAGCTTCACCAGCGACTCGAAGGCCACCGCGGTCACCAGGCCGATATTGCGCCGCTGCGAGGTGAGGTTGCGGGTGCCGAACAGGATGGCGAAGATGATAATGATGAGGCAGAACATCAGCGCCAGCGTGTCCTGTCGCTGGGCCGCAGGCATCAGCCGGTCCGGTGCGCCGGCAAGGATGTGTATGCTGTCGGCCACGGCCTGTATCTGCAGCGCGAGCAGGGGCATCAGGGTCAGGCACATCGCCAGCGTTACCGCGCCGCCCACGCGGTGACTGCGGAAGCGGAAGGTCAGCACGTCGGCCAGCGAGGCCAGCTGGTACACCCGGCACAGGCGCAGCAGCGGCAGCAGCAGGAGGGTCGCCATGAGAAACATCAGCACCACGCCCGTGTAGTAAAGAAGGAAGCCGTAACCGAAGCGGTAGGCGAGCTCGAAGATGGCATTGCTGGCGATGGCGCAGGCGATCACCGCCAGTGACAGGACATAGGTGGCCGGGTGGTGGGTGATGCGGCGCGGCAGGATGCCGCGGTCCGCGAGGTGCGCCACAAGGAACAGCACCAACAGGTAGCCGACAATGGCGAGCAAAATCTCCGGGAGGCTAAAGCTCATCGGTGTGGCGTCGGAACTGGTTGGACCAGGCGGCAACAATCGCCGCGAGCCAGAGCAGGAACGGCCGGTACCAGCCGGCATCCGCGGCCCACAGCCACTGCTCTATGGCAGGCATGAAGATGAAGGCCAGCCCCATGAGCAGGAGCAGGGCGCGGTTGATGTACATGTAAAGGCCCCGTCGTCGCCGTGGTCATGGATACTACGCAAGCTGCATCGCACGGTAAAGCGCGTGTCAGTGCGTGGCAGCTGCCGACACCACAGGCTGTGCGGGCACCGCCGCAGGTTCCCAGTGTGCCAGGGCAAACGCGAGCAGCGCCTCGACACTGGAGGCATGTGCCGGCGGCGTTGCCTGGCCGAGGGCGGCGAGGGCGGCACGCAGGTTGTGAGCCGGTGCCGTGGCCTCGAGTGCCGGGGCCAGGTTCTGCTTGCTCAGCTTCTGTCCGCTGCGGTCCGTGAGCACCGGGATGTGCGCGTAGCGCGGGGATGCGTAGCCCAGCAGCTGTTGCAGCAAGCGCTGCCGGGGCGTGGAATCGATCAGGTCGGCGCCGCGTACCACGTCGGTAATGCCCTGGGCCGCATCGTCAACGACCACGGCGAGCTGGTAGGCATAGAGCCCGTCCTTGCGTCGCACAACAAAGTCGTGCAGCGTCGCGCCCAGTGGCCAGTCCTGCATTCCTTGCCAGGTGTCCTGCCAGTGAGCCGAGAATGTGGCGGGTACCGCGACGCGCAGGGCATACGGTGAGGCGGGTCTTTCCGGCGCGCCCCCCCGCTGACGGCAGCCCCGCTGATGGCAGCCCCGCCTACAGTCACCCATGGGTCCGAGTTCACGGCGGCTGCAGGCGCAGGCGAACAGGTGTCCGTCCGCCTGCAGCGCGGCGAGCGCGCTGTCGTAGGCGGCACTGCGCTGGCTCTGCCAGAGCACGCTGTCGTCCCAGTGCAGTCCGTGGCGCTGCAGGCAGTGCAGTATCGCATCGGCCGCCCCCGCCTGTTCGCGTGGCGGGTCAATATCTTCAATGCGTAGCAACCAGCGGCCCCCGGCGTGACGCGCCTCCAGCCAGCTGGCGAGGGCGGCGAGCAGCGATCCCAGGTGCAGGGGGCCGGTAGGGGAGGGGGCGAAGCGGCCGCGGTAGGCGCTGTGGCCGGCGGTGGACATGAACTGGATGAAGCGTCGTCAGCGCAGGACGGCCGCTGGCGGCCCGCCTGCTGCGAGCCGCGCGGTGCCTGCGTTCGGGCTGTTAACCCTTTTCCTGCCTTTCCTTGATTTCATCAAGGGTCTTGCAGTCAATGCACAAGGTTGCCGTGGGCCGGGCCTCCAGCCGCTTGATGCCGATTTCCACACCGCAGGCATCGCAGAAGCCGTAGTCATCCTGGTTGATGCGCTCGATCGTGCTGTCGATTTTCTTGATCAGCTTGCGCTCGCGGTCCCGGGTGCGCAGTTCAAGGCTGAATTCCTCTTCCTGCGTGGCGCGGTCAGCGGGGTCCGGGAAGTTGGCGGCCTCGTCTTTCATGTGGCTGACGGTACGATCCACTTCCTGCATCAACTCCGACTTCCAGTTGAGCAGGATGCTGCGAAAATGCTCCAGCTGCTTGTCGCTCATGTACTCTTCGCCGCGCTTCGGCTTGTAGGGCTCGAAGTTCTTGAACTCCGTGCTCGCTGAGGTACTCGCGCTGGCGGTTTTTGCCGGCGCTTTCTTTGCTGCTTTGGGCATGGCTGGGTCCCCATATGGATCGGGTGGTTCGAAAACCCACCGGAGTGGGCACGTCGACGCGGGGCGCCGGCGATTAAGCGCCGAGAAACTACCAGATATCACCTCGCTTCGCCACAAAATTCGCAGCTGCGGGGCGCGTCTGCAGGTGCGACATTCCCGGCGCTAACACCGCGCGCCCGGCGTTGCTAGAATGGGGTCTTTGCCCAGCGTGGGGAGCCAATGACAACACCTTCCAGGGAATTTCGTTTCGCCGATCGCATAGCCGATATCGAGCCATTCCGTGTCGTGGAGGTACTCACACGCGCCTCCGAACTTGCCGCCGCCGGGCGCGACATCGTGCATCTGGCGGCGGGGGCACCGGATTTTGTGACCGCCGCACCCATCGTCGAGGCCGGTCGCCGGGCACTTGCCGATGGGCACACCCATTACTCGCCGTCGGGCGGTTTACCCGCGCTGCGGGAGGCGCTGTCCGCACACTATGCCCGTGACTACGGCCTCGATATCGACCCCCGGCGCATCATGGTGACGCCGGGCGCCTCGGGCGCACTGTTGCTGCTGAGTGCGCTGCTGCTCAACCCCGGTGACGGCATGCTGTTGACCGACCCCGGCTATCCCTGCAACCGGCATTTCATGCGTCTGGTCGAAGGGCGCGGACAGCTGGTGCCGGTGGATGCGACAACCCGGTTTCAACTCACCGGGGCCCTCGCCGCAGCACACTGGCGTGAGAACACCGTGGGCGCGATGGTCGCCTCGCCTGCCAACCCCACCGGCACTTCGCTTTCGCTGGCAGAGCTGGCGGACCTGTCTGCCGCGGTGCGCGCGCGCAACGGCCATCTGATTGTGGATGAGATCTACCACGGTCTGGGCTACGACGGCCCCACGCGCTCGGTGCTGGAGGTGGATCCGGACGCGTTCGTAGTCAACAGCTTTTCCAAGTACTTCGGCATGACCGGGTGGCGGTTGGGATGGCTGGTGGCGCCCGAAGCCGCTGTGCCCGGCCTGGAAAAGCTGGCCCAGAACCTGTTCATTTCCATGTCCACCATGGCCCAGCACGCGGCGCTGGCCTGTTTCCAGCCGGCTACCCGGGAAATTCTCGAGGCGCGGCGGGATATCTTCCGGCAGCGCCGCGACTTTCTGCTGCCTGCGCTGGAGAACCTGGGGCTCACCGTGCCCTGCCGACCTGACGGCGCCTTCTATATTTACGCCGATGCCGCGCGGTTTACCGACGACAGCGAAGCGTTCTGCTGGCGCCTGCTGGAAGAACACGGTATCGCGCTGACGCCGGGTGTCGATTTTGGCCACGTCCGGGCGCGGGAGCATATCCGGTTCTCCTACGCCACCAGCATGGAGCGTCTTGAAGAGGCGGTCGGCCGCCTGTCCCGGGTACTCGGCTAGTGCAGTTTCCGCCGTTGCTGCAGGGCCGCCTGCTGCGGCGCTACAAGCGCTTTCTGGCCGACGTTGAGCTGCCCTCGGGCGAGGTCCTCACCGCACACTGCCCGAACACCGGCGCCATGACCGGTTGCGCGGAGCCGGGTGCGCGGGTCTGGCTGTCGCAATCATCCAATGGCAAGCGCAAGTACCCGCACACCTGGGAACTGGTGGAGACGTCGCGTGGGTTGGCCTGTATTCATTCGGCGCTGGCCAACCGGGTGGTGAGGGCGGCACTGGAGGCCGGGGTTGTGCCCGGCTTCGAGGGCTACCCGGATATCGCGGCGGAAGTGCCCTACGCCGGTGGCAGCCGCGCCGATCTGTTGCTCAGCGGCCCCGCGGGGCGCGTCTTCGTCGAAGTGAAAGCCGTGACCCTGTGTGTCGAGGGTGGGCAGGGCCTGTTTCCCGACGCTGTCAGCGCACGCGGCCGCAAGCACCTCGATGCCCTGCGCGAGGTACTCGACCCGCGCACCCGCAGCGTGCTGCTGTTCTGCGTGTTGCACAGCGGCGTTGTCCGTGTGAGCAGCGCGGGCACTATTGATCCCGGCTACCGCGACGCGCTGCGGGACGCCGTGGCCGCCGGCGTGGAGGTGTTGGCCTGGCAGGCGGATGTATCCCCCCGGGGGCTGGCGCTGGCACGCCCGCTGCCGTTTTCGCTGGACCCACCGGGGTCGCCGCCATGCTGAGTATTGCCCAACTGACCGGTCGCGACGACAGCCATCTGGTCGAGGTCGACAGCGGACACCGGCTGCAGCCTGACGCGGCGGCCGCTTTCCAGCGCCTGCGGGTCGCGGCCCGCGCAGCGGGTTTTGAACTCGCCATTGCCAGCAGCTATCGCTCCTACGCGCGCCAGAGCCTGATCTGGAATGGCAAGGCCCGGGGGGAGCGCCCGGTCCACGATGAGGCGGGCGCCCCGCTCGATATTCGCAACCTGTCGGCGGCGGCGCGTCTGCACGCCATCCTGCGCTTCTCCGCCCTGCCTGGCACCTCGCGTCATCACTGGGGTACGGATCTCGATGTGTACGACGCGAAGGCCGTGCCGGCCGGGTACAGCGTGCAGCTGACGCCGGCCGAAGTGGCACCCGGTGGTCCCTTTGATGCGCTGCATCGCTGGCTCGATGAACGCATGGCCGCGCATGCCTCGGAGGGCTTCTACCGTCCCTACGCACGAGACCGCGGGGGGGTGGCGCCGGAACGCTGGCACCTGAGTTTCGCGCCGCTGTCACGTGAGCTGGCCGGGCGCGTTACCGCCGCGACCCTCTGTGAGTGCTGGGATTGCGCCGCCGAGCCACTGGCCCTGCGCGATGAGGTTGAAGCTGCATTGCCGGCGCTGTTGGCGCGCTATGTTGCCGTCGCGGACAACTGGTGTGAGTGAACCTGGTGTGCCGGGTTAGCGTCTGGCAGGCCGGGGCGCGGCACAGGGCCGGCCCCGGTGATCGCAATGGGATCAGCGGTCGATCTGGCTGGTCTCGTCGAAGTTGCGCACGGCATCGACGATCGCCTTGCGCGCCTCGTCGGCGGTGCCCCAGCCTTCGATCTTCACCCATTTGCCCTGTTCCAGATCCTTGTAGTGCTCGAAGAAATGCTGGATTTGCTGGATCAGCAGCGGGGGCAGATCCGTCGCTTCCTTGATGTCCTTGTAAGCCTTGCTGAGCTTGTCGGTCGGCACCGCAATCAGCTTGGCGTCGCCGCCGGCTTCGTCGGACATGTGCAGGATACCCACGGGGCGGCAGGGGATCACGCAGCCGCTGATCACGGTGTGCGGCGTGTGGACCAGCACGTCCAGCGGGTCGCCATCGTCTGCCAGCGTGTTCGGGATGTAGCCGTAGTTGCAGGGGTAGAACATCGCAGCGGTCATGAAGCGGTCCACCATGATGGCGCCACTGTCGTGGTCAACCTCGTATTTGACCGGGTCTGAATGTGCGGGGACTTCGATGATGACGTTGATTTCATCGGGAATGTTCTTCCCGGCGGGCACGAGGTGCAGGCTCATGGGCTTTCCTGTAGTGAGTGGTTGCTAATTGGGCTGCGGAGTATAGCAGGCTGTGTCTAAACCTTGAACGCCGACTTCAGCTTGCGTGGCACCGGCGTCAGGCGCAGCCGCACATAACGCGGCAAGCCGTTGCGGTAGTCCGGGTAGGCCTCGCCGGCGATCAGGGGCGCGAGGTAGGCCCGCGCCTCGTCGGTAATGCCGAAGCCGTCGCGACTGATGTAGCTTCGGGGCATTTTCTTTTCCCGATTGGCGACCGCCTCCAAGGGTGCTTCGCCGATGTGCCAGCTGTACTTCTTTCCCTTGCCACGCACGATGGCGGGCATGACGGCGTTGCGGCCCTGCAGGGCCAGTTCAACAGCGGCCCGGCCGACGGCGTACGCCTGGTCGAGATCGGTTTGTGAGGCGATGTGGCGGGCGGAGCGCTGCAGGTAGTCGGCGACCGCCCAGTGGTATTTGTAGCCCAGCTCCTGCTTGATCATGTCAGCGAGGGAGGGCGCCAGTCCGCCCAGCTGGCTGTGACCGAAGGCATCGGTGAGCCCCGACTCGGCAAGGAAGCGGCCCTCACGATCCTGCGTGCCTTCCGAGGCGACGATAACGCAGTGACCCCAGCGCTTGACCGTGCGCTGCACCCGCGCGAGGAACTTTGCACGGTCGAACGCCACCTCCGGGAACAGGATGATATGCGGGGCATCGCCCTCCTGCTCCGCGGCCAGGCCCGCGGCGGCGGCGATCCAGCCCGCGTGGCGGCCCATAACCTCCAGAATGAACACCTTGGTCGAGGTTGCACACATGGACGCCACGTCCAGCGCCGCTTCCCGCGTGGAGATGGCGACGTACTTGGCTACCGAGCCAAACCCGGGGCAGGTATCGGTCAGGGGCAGGTCGTTGTCGATGGTCTTGGGAATGTGAATCGCCTGCAGCGGATAGCCCATGGACTGGCTGAGCTGTGACACCTTGAGGCAGGTATCCGCGGAGTCACCGCCGCCGTTATAGAAGAAGTAGCCGATGTTGTGCGCTCGGAACACCTCGATCAGGCGCTCGTACTCGGCGCGGTTTTCTTCCAGGCTCTTGAGTTTGTGTCGACAGGAGCCGAAGGCGCCGGCTGGCGTGCTCAGCAGGCCGCGAATGGCTGTCGGCGTCTCCTTGCTGGTGTCAATCAGGTCCTCGCGCAGTGCGCCGATAATGCCATTGCGGCCAGCGTACACCTTGCCAATCTGTTTGCGGTTTGCCCGCGCGGTTTCGATAACGCCGCAGGCAGAGGCATTGATAACGGCGGTAACACCGCCAGACTGGGCGTAGAAGGCATTTTTGACAGGCATAGTGTGTCCGTAGTGTGGCGCGGGAAGTATCATTTTTTCGTCAGGTCGCGATGATACGGGAAACTGGCGCGCTTGTAGACCGTGCCTGTGACAGTTCCTGACGATGACTGCTGCGGCTGCCGGCTGCGTGCTAAACTGCGCCGCTTTACCAAAGGGAGCAGCGCTTGAGCGGGCACATTCATATTCTGGGTATTTGCGGCACGTTCATGGGGGGTATCGCCTTGTTGGCGCGGGAGCTCGGCTATCGGGTCACCGGTTCCGATGCCAACGTGTATCCGCCGATGAGCACACAGCTGCAGGCCGCGGGCATTGAACTCATGGAGGGCTACGCCCCCGAGCACCTGCAGCCGGCCCCCGACACCGTTGTCGTCGGGAATGCGATGCGTCGCGGCAACCCGGCGGTCGAGTACCTGCTGAACGCAGGGCTGAGCTACACCTCGGGGCCGCAGTGGCTGGCAGAGCACGTGCTGCAGGGGAAATGGGTGCTGGCGGTATCCGGCACCCACGGCAAAACCACCACCAGCAGCCTGCTGGCCTGGATTCTCGAAGACGCCGGCCTGGCCCCGGGCTTTCTCATCGGCGGCGTACCGGCGAACTTCGGCCAGTCGGCGCGCGGCACCGCCGGCAATTTCTTTGTGGTGGAGGCGGATGAATACGACACCGCGTTCTTCGACAAACGCTCCAAGTTCGTTCACTACCGGCCCCGCACGCTGACCATCAACAATCTCGAGTACGATCACGCCGATATCTTTCCCGACCTCGCGGCTATCCAGCGCCAGTTCCATCACCTGCTGCGCTGTGTGCCGGGTGAGGGCCTGGTGATTCACCCCCAGGGCGTGGGCGCGGTCGATGAAACGCTGGCAATGGGGTGTTGGACGCCGACCCAGGCGTTTGCCCTGGCCGAGTCGCCGGACTGGGCAGCGACGCTGCTGGCGGCCGATGGATCGCGTTTCTCGGTGCGCGACCCGTCCGGGGCGACAGAGGAGATTGCCTGGGGATTCCTTGGGCGACACAATGTGGAGAACGCGCTGGCGGCGCTGGCGGCGGCGCGTCATGTCGGTGTGCCGCTGCAGCAGGGTGCGCGGGCAGTATCCGCATTTCGCGGCGTTAAACGCCGGCTGGAACTGCTCGGCGAAGTGGGTGGCGTGACGGTCTACGACGATTTCGCCCACCACCCCACGGCGATTGCGACCACGCTGCAGGGGGTGCGGGCCAGCGCCACCGGGCGCGTGATTGCTGTGGTTGAACCGCGCTCGAATACCATGCGTATCGGTCAACACAGGGACGCCCTGGTCGCATGCACCCGCGATGCCGATGCCGTGTACTGGTTTCAGCCCCCGGGCATGGACTGGTCGCTTGACGCCCTTGCTGCCGAAAGTCCCGTGCCCGCTGCGGTGTCCAGTGATGTGGGCGAACTGGCCAGGCGGGTCGCCCGGGACACGCGACCGGGTGACCGGGTGGTGATAATGAGTAACGGCGGCTTTGGTGGCATCCACCAGCTTCTCCTCGACGAATTAAAGGCGGCAACCTCCTGATGCGCTCACACCCTCTGCTTCACGCCTACGATGCGCTGGTTCTGCGCAGGCCCTGGTTCTCCCTGGGCATGGTAGCACTGCTGCTGGCGCTCAGCGCTTCCCAGCTGGGCAAAATCAAGCTCGATGCCTCCGCCGATTCCTTGATGTTGCAGGGCGATCCGGCACTGGATTTCTTTCGCGAGGTCTCCGCCGAATATGGAGCCGAAGACTTCCTGCTGCTGACCTGGCAACCGGAGGCACCGCTGCTCAGCGACGCTTCGCTGGACCCGCTGCGGCGGATGGCGGACGAGCTGCGGGCGCTGCCGCGCGTGTCCTCGGTGGTGACGGTGTGGGATGTGCCCCTGCTGGAGAGTCCGCCGGTCAGCCTCTCGGACATCACCTCGGGTGACCCCCTGCCCAGTCTCAACGACCCGGCTGTGGATCGCGCGATGGCGCTGGAGGAGTTCACCACCAGCCCCATTTACGCCGAGTTGCTGGCCAGTCGCGCCGGGGACCTGACTGCGGTGCAGGTCAACCTGCAGCGCGACACGCGGTACTTCGACCTGCTGCAGCAGCGTGATGCCCTGCGCGCCAAGGCGGAGGCAGGCACCCTGAGCGCTGCCGAGCAGGAGGCCCTGCACGCCGTTGAGGTCGACTTCAAGGCGCATACGGCGCAAGCACTGGAGCAGCAGAGCGCGTTGGTGCAGTCGGTGCGCAGCATCGCCGACGGGTATCGGCAGCATGCCCGGATCTTCGTCGGCGGGGTGCCGATGATCACCGCGGACATGGTCAGTTTTGTGCGCAGCGACCTGGTGCTGTTCGGCAGCGCGATACTCGGGGTGATGCTGGTTGTGCTGGCTCTGATTTTCCGCCGCGTCCGCTGGACCGTGATTCCGCTGGCCACCTGTATCGCATCAGTGACCGTGATGCTGGGTCTGCTGGGCTGGCTGGACTGGCGCATGACGGTTATCTCGTCGAACTTCGTCGCCGTGTTGCTCATCATCAGCCTGGCGATTGCGATACACCTGGTGGTGCGCTACCGGGAGTTGCACGCGGAGGACCCGGAGGGGGATCTGCACGATCGCGTGCTGCAGACTGTGGCCCTGATGGCGGTGCCCTGCGTTTACACGGGCATCACCACCATTGTGGCGTTCATGTCGCTGGTGGTGTCCGGCATCCAGCCGGTGATCGACTTCGGCTGGATGATGACGGTGGGCATCCTGGTGGCCCTGTTCCTGGCTTTCGTTATGGTGCCCTGCCTGATCGAAGTGTGGCCCAGGGGACGTCCGTTCCGCTTTCGTCAGGAGGGCGAACCCCTGACCCTGCACTTTGCCCGGGCCACGGAGCACTTTGGCAAGACCATCCTGGTGGCCACCGCCGTGGTAATCGGCCTGACTGCCCTCGGCATCTCCCGCCTGCAGGTGGAGAACCGCTTCATCGATTATTTCAAGGAGACCACCGAGATCTACCAGGGCATGGAGCTGCTGGACTCCCGGCTCGGTGGCACCATTCCGCTGGATATCATTTTTTCCGGTCCGGAAGCCGGCGCCCCGCTGCCCGGCCTGGAGGATATGCAGCCGGCTCCCGAGCCGCCGGCGGAGGACGATCCGTTCCTCGATGACGAGATGGCAGATTTCGAGGCGGCCGGCGACCCGGGCGTCGACGAGTGGGGCGATGAGTTTGGCGGCGGCTTCGATGAGTTCAGTGGTGGCGGCGAAAGCTTCACCCCCAGCTACTGGTTCAGCCTGGAAGGCATGCGCCTGCTGGATGCCGCGCACCAGCATGTCGCCCGTCAGGAGGAGACCGGCAAGGTGCTTTCCCTCTCCACGACCTTCGCGGTGGTCAAGGACCTGCTGGGAGAGGATATCGGTAGCGTGGAGCTGGCGCTGGTGCAGAAAAGCCTGCCGGCGGATGTGGCCGAACTGATGGTCGACCCCTACTTTTCCGAAGCGAAGGAGCAGGCGCGGATTACGGTGCGGGTGAAGGAGACCAGTGAGGAACTGCGTCGGGATGCCTTCCTGTCGCGCCTGCACAGCGAACTGGTGGAGGTGACCGGCATGGCGCCGGAGCGCATCCGTTTCACCGGTATGCTGGTGCTCTACAACAACGTGTTGCAGAGCCTGTTCCAGTCACAGATTCTCACCCTCGGTGCGGTCTTTATTGCGATCATGCTGATGTTCCTGCTGCTGTTCCGCTCCCTGTCCCTCGCCTTTATCGCCCTGGCGCCCAATATCGTGGCGGCCGGCATGGTGCTCGGTGTGATGGGGCTTGCCGGCATTCCGCTGGATATCATGACCATTACCATCGCCGCCATCGTGGTGGGCATCGGCGTTGACGACTGCATCCACTATGTACACCGGTTCCAGCGTGAGTTCCCGTTAGACCGCAACTATGTAGCAGCCATGTACCGGTGCCACCGCAGCATCGGCCGTGCCATGTACTACACCACGGTCACCGTGGTGATCGGCTTCTCGATGCTGACGCTGTCCAATTTCAACCCGAGCATCTATTTCGGGCTGCTGACGGTGCTGGCCATGACCGTCGCGGTGATTGGCGCACTGCTGCTGCTGCCGAAACTGATTCTGCTGATGCGCCCGCTGGGGCCCGAGGCCGACACAGCGCCGGTGCCGGGGGGCGGCTGATGCAGTGTCGAGCCGGCTGCGGCGCCTGCTGTGTGGCGCCCTCCATCGTCACCCCGTTTTGGGGCATGCCCCGGGGTAAGCCTGCGGGGGTGGCCTGCGTCCATCTCACGCCGGAGCGTCTCTGCGCGTTGTTCGGGGACCCGAGGCGGCCTGACGTATGCAGCGCCTTTCAGGCCGACATCGCGGTGTGTGGTGACAGCCGTGCGGCCGCGCTGGCCAACCTGGAGCAGCTGGAAATCCTCAGCCGCCCTGACTGAACAGGAGTTCCTGATGTCCGCAACTGAACTGCCCCTCTTTCCGCTCTCCGCGGTGTTGTTGCCCTACGGCAAAATGCCCCTGCAGATTTTCGAGCAGCGCTATCTGGACCTGATTCGAGACTGTATGAAGAGCGGCACCGGCTTTGGTGTGGTCTGGCTGCGCCGGGGCGAGGAGGTGGCGCCCAAGGGGTCCCGCCAGCAGTTGGGCGACCTCGGTACGCTGGCCCGTATCGTTGACTTCGATCAGCTGCCCAACGGCTTGCTCGGGGTGACGATTGAGGGACGTGAGCGCTTTCACCTCAGCGGCACGCGGGTGGCCGCCAATGGCCTGGTGCTGGGTAATGTCGTGTTTGAGCCCATGCCGGAGCCGGCGGCACTCGATCAGGCCTGGCTGTCCCTGAGCGAAATCCTGGAGAACCTGAAGCAGCATCCACATGTGCGCCGGATGGGCCTGGAGATCGACTTCGAAGACGCCTGGCAGGTCGGCTATACCCTCGCCCAGCTGCTGCCGCTGGAGGAGTCGCTCAAGTACGCATTGCTCAACGCCGGCGATATAGCGGCGTTGATGGATCAGCTCGACCTGATCCTGAGCGACATCAGCGGCGAGGGTTGAACCGCGGTCTCTGTTCAGTCCGCTGACAGCTTGCTGAGCAGGGCCTCCGCCTCGGCCTTGCGAGTGGCATCGGCCGCGTCCCTGCCGGGCCGTGGCGCTGCGTTCAACACCCGCTGCAGGTGCGCCTTCGCGCGCTCGGTTTCGCCCTCGCTGACGAGAAACTCGGCGAGAAAGAAATTGCTGTCGATGCCCTCGGGGTTGGCCTCAAGGCCCGCTTCCAGGTATTGCAGGGCTTTTTTGCTGTTGCCAAAACCCACCGGCCAGCCGGGCACGCGGGCGTACAGGGTTCCCAGGCTGACCAGTGCGGCGCCTTCACTCACCGTTGGCTCGATTGCCACAGCGCGCTCAAAATCATCCCGCGCGGCCTTGGCGTAGCCCAGTGCGTCCAGACCACCGATTACACCAGCAAACGATGAGCGCACGATGCCACACCAGGTGAGTGCCTGCGGGTCATCCGGCTGTGCCGCCAGCAGCGTGTCGCAGCGCTCCAGCAGCTCGCCATAGGCGGCTTCCTGCTCCTGTGCGGCCAGCTCGAAGTTGACGTGCTCCCACTGTGTGCGCAGAGCCGCCACTTCCGCCTCCACCGAGCCAAGGCTCGGCAGTGCGGTGACGGCGAGAGCAAGAGCGCCGAACAGTGCGGTGCAGTGTTGTCGGATGTTCATGGCAGTGTGTCTCCATAGTCAGTAGCACTACTATACGAAGAAAACCTTAGCTTAGCCTTAGGGGTTTGCTGTCGGAGGGTTGCGGGGGCAGCGTGTCAATGCGCCAACTCGAGGCCGATGTGGGCCAGTGCCGTCCCCACGCACACCTGGAGCAGCCACAGGCTGGCGATGGCGGCCAGTAGTCCGGCGAGGTAGGTCGGGCGGTGGGGAGCCGCATTCAGCGCCCGTATGCGGTCCCGCGCAGCGTCAGCGGTGTTTTCTGCGCGTCCGTGATTGCCAGTCGCGGCGGGTTTTCCTTCGAGCCGGGCAATGACCCTCGCGACCAGGGTGGCATCGCCGCTGACCTGCAGCGCGGCCCTGTCGCAGGCCATCTCGGTGGCCGTGTGATAGTCGTGCAGCAACTGCTGTCGGAGACTCCCGGGCCAGAGGACAGTGGCGATGGCCAGGGCAGCGCGGCGCAGGTTATCCCTGCGCCGTTGGTGTGCGTATTCATGTGCCAGCACAACCCGCAGCTCCCGGGCGGAAAGGTCGTCCAGCATGCTGCGGGAGACGTACACCTGCGGTCGCCACCAGCCGACGCACCAGGCTGCGGGGGCCGCCCCGTCGATCACCTGGAAGCGTTGCGTGGCGGCGGCCCGTGACAGGGAAAACAAAGTTCTCAAGCGCCGCTGCACACGCCACGCCAGCAGCGCTACGGCGCCACACAGGGCCAGGGCAAGACCGCCGGTCACCGCCGCCACGCCGACGCGCAGGGCAGGGTGTGCCTCCGGCAGTGGTGGATGCGGCGCGCAGTTCAGGCCGTGACAGTGTACGGGTATCAGTGGCGCAGAAAGTGCGGGGTTAAGGACCAGCCAGGTCACCGCGCCTGCCGCAAGCGCTGGCAGTAGCCCCCACAGCAGGCGCAGGTCCGCCGCGCTAGCGGCGGAGACTGCTGCACTACGCCGCTGCAGCGGGGGATAGAGCAGGGCGTGCGTGATCGATGAAAGCGTGAACACGCCGCACCAGATCAGCACCGCGTCCGCCACTGGAGGCAGCAGTTCAGTCATCATCTGCAGCGTTTCCGTCGCCGCCACGCAGTGCCGCAATCGCCGATGCGGTCGCGGCGTCGTCGTCGGCAACATAGCGGGCAAAGCCGGCTATCACGGGTAGCAGGTCGCCACCGGCAATATCCTGCGTGATGTCGCGCAGCAGAATACGGATCAGTTCCTCGCGGTCGATGGTGTGGCGGTAAACGAAGGCGCGCGCCTCTTTCCTGCGGCTCACCAAACCCTTGCGGTGCAGCCGCTCCAGGGTGCTTTGCACGGTGCTCAGCCCAATGTCCGCGGCGGCCATGGCATCCAGTAGCTGCGCCGCCGACAGGCTTTTTCCGTGCCACAGCAGGCTCATCACGGCCAGTTCACGCTCCCCGAGGTGGGGTGCGCGACGCGGGCGAATGCCAAGGTGATGCAGCAGGCTGCGTTTCTGTTCGGTCATGAAAACCGACCTGTTATCGGTGTTGGGGGGCTGTGTTACACAATGCCACTGAATCAGGAAGGAGTGTAGCGTGATCGGGAGCATGACGGAATCCACAGGGTGGCGGGGGCGGGCCAGAGGTGCTGTGCGCTCGGCGGGGGTGCTGCCGGCGCTTCTGCTGGGCCTCAGTCCGGCTGCAGTGGGGCAGACACTGGAGACCGTGACCGTGGAGGGGCGGCGCGTCAGCCTGGTGGGCGAGGCGATAACGGCGTCGGAGGGCATTATCGGCCGCCAGGAGATTGCCCTGCGGCCGCTGCTGCGCACGGGCGAGGTGCTGGAGCTGGTGCCCGGCATGGTGGTCACGCAGCACAGCGGCACAGGCAAGGCGAACCAGTATTTCCTGCGGGGTTTCAACCTTGACCACGGCACTGACTTTGCCACCTTCATCGACGGCATGCCGCTGAACCTGCGTTCCCACGGTCACGGCCAGGGTTATACGGACCTGAATCCGGTGATTCCCGAGGCGCTTGCCACGATTGCCTACAAGAAAGGCCCCTATTACGCGGACGTCGGCGACTTCAGTGGCGCCGGCAGTGCAGACATGCGCACCGTGGACCGGGTGGACGAGGGACTCGCGGAAATCACCTGGGGTGAGGGCGGCTACCAGCGGCTGGTACTGGTGGACAGCCAGCGCGCCGCCGGTGGCGACTGGCTGTATGCCCTGGAGGGCAATCGCTACGACGGCCCCTGGCGAGGCATCGACGAGGACCTGTCGCGTGTGAATCTACTGATTAAGCATACGCGCGAGCTGGCCGGCGGCAGCCTCAGCCTGGCGGCGATGGCCTATGACAACAGCTGGAACAGTGCCGACCAGATTCCGGCCAGAGCTGTCACCCAGGGCATCATTGATGACCTCGGCGTCATCGACGACACCGTCGGCGGAGAATCCAGCCGCTACAGCCTGAGCGCCGGCTGGCGCAGTGCTGCCTGGCAGGCCGAGGCGTGGCTGGTGCGTTACGACCTGAACCTGTGGTCAAACTTTACCTATTTCCTCGATGACCCGGAGCGCGGCGACCAGTTTGAACAGGTCGACGAGCGTCTGCTCTACGGCGGTCGCTTGCGCTACAACCATGCCGCCACCCTTGCCGGGTTGCCCATGACACAAACGTTCGGCGTCGAACTGCGCGTGGATGACATCGATGAGGTGGGCCTCTATCGCAGCGTTGCGCGACAGCGCATCGGGCCAGTGCGCAGCGATGCCGTGGAGGAGTCCAGCCTTGGCCTGTTCTGGGAGCAAAAGCTGCAGTGGACCCAGCGCCTGCGCTCTGTCGTCGGGCTGCGGTACGATCACTTCGACTTCGATGTCAGCAGTGCCATTGAGCGCAACGTCAACGGCGTCGACCTGTCGGCGAATGGCGGCCACGCCAACGATGAGCTCTGGTCGCTCAAGGGCAGCCTGGTGTTCAGCGTGAACGACGCGTGGGAGACCTATGTGTCCGCCGGGCAGGGCTTTCACTCCAATGATGCCCGCGGTACCACCGCGCGTATCGATCCCGCCGATGGCTCAGCCATTGCTGCGGTTGACCCGCTGGTGCGCTCTCTGGGCTACGAGGCCGGAGTGCGGGGTTTCTGGCGCGAGCGCCTGAATACCTCGCTGGCCGTCTGGTACCTGGAGCTGGACAGTGAATTGCTGTTCGTGGGGGACGCGGGCAACACCGAGGCCAGCGGGCGCTCCGAGCGCAACGGGGTGGAACTCACTGCCTACTACGCGCTCTCGGAGGCCTGGACGCTGGATCTTGAATACGCCTGGACCGATGCGCGTTTCGCAGACGCGCCACCCGGAGAGCGGGCCATTCCCGGCGCGGTCGAGCATGTTGCACAGGCGGGCATCAGCCTGGACGATGGTGAGGACTGGTTCGGCAGCCTGCGCCTGCGCTACTTTGGCGAGCGGCCACTGGTGGAGGATGCGAGTGCCACGTCCGATGCCACCTTCTCGGTCAATCTCGGGCTGGGGCGACGCCTGGGTGACTGGACCCTGCGCGCCGATGTGCTGAACCTGCTGGATAGCGATGACCATGACATCGATTACTTCTACGCTTCACGACTGCCCGGGGAAGCGGAGGGTGGCGTCGAGGACCAGCATTACCACGTGCTGGAGCCACGTACTGTGCGTTTGACTGCTGCCTATCGCTTCTAGCGGCCGGTGCGGCCCCGGCGGCCGGCATCCGGCTCATCTTCCAGGGCGGCGCGCAGGGGTTCGAGCCACCGCTCGTAGTGGCGCCAACGCGCCTGTGCGCTGCGGAACAGCGGTTGTCGCACCTGCTCGGAGCTGGGTGTGCGCACCGCCCGGTCCGTGTCGTAGTAGCGCAGGCAGGCCGCTTCGAATTCCAGCCCGAGGAAGTCGAGCATACGTCGAATCTGGCCCTCGAGGTCGTCGAGCACATCCTCGTGCTGGACGCGCAGTACCTTGCCGGGCAGCACGCGGTCCCAGTGATCCATGAGCGCGACATAGTCCCGGTAGTACCTTCCCACATCCGTCAGATCGTAGGTGAATTCCTGGCCAGAGGCGAAGAGCTGGCGGTAATTGCCAAAACAGCAGTCCATGGGGTCGCGACGGGCATCGATGATGCGGGCGTTGGGCAATATGAGGTGAATTAGCCCGATATGGCGGAAATTGTTGGGCATCTTGTCGATGAAAAAGGGTGCGCCCTGGCGATGGATGCGGGTGGCGGCCAGAAATTGCTCGCCGTAATCGCGCAAGGTGGCCCCATCGAGGTTAGCCAGGCGTTCCGGATAGCCGTCGCCCTCGGCACGTGTGCCGTGCCCGTCCAGCCGCTGCGCCAGCGCCGGGATATGATTCAATTCCATGGTGCCATCAATGGCAGAGTGAGAGGACAGTATCTGCTCCAGCAGGGTGGAGCCGGCGCGCGGCATGCCCACAATGAAAATGGGGTCCGGGGCCGGGTGCCCACCACCGCCGCAGGCATCGAGACGTTCCCGGGTGAAGAACGCCTGTTGGCGCCGCAGGCGCCGCGCCATGCGTTCCGGCTGGTAGCCCAGCGTGGCATGCCGCAGGCGGTTGCCCCGCTCGTAGTAAGTCCAGGAGGCATCGTAGTCTGCGCGGTCCTCGCAGGCCTTGCCCAGGGCGAAACAGAGGTGAATCCGGTCTTCCTGCGCCGTGTTGGGCGCCGCCTCGCACGCCATCATCAACTCTCGGTCAGCGTCTGCAAAGCGGAAGGTCTTCAGGTTTGCCAGGCTCCACCAGGCGTCGCCGAAGTCCGGTCGCAGCTGCATGGCGGCGCGATAGGCGGCGATCGCCTGCTCCGCATCGCCGACGGTTTTCAGTGCATGTCCCAGTGTGAGTAGCAGTGACGGTTGGCCGGGGCTTTTTTCGAGCAGCCCGCGCAGGCGCGCGATGCCCTCGTCAAAACGGCCCACGGCGATGAGCTGATTGGCCAGGGTAGCTTCTATGGACGGGTTGCCCGGGAGTTTTTCCTGCAGCGCCTCGGCTGCGGCAAGCGCCTCCGTGAAACGTTGCTGCCGGTAGAGGACATTTACATGGTCCAGGCGCACCAGCAGGTTGGCCGGATTGAACTCGGCGGCGCTTTCCAGCAGAAATGCCGCCTCCTCCAGTTGGCCGTGCTGGACGGCAATGGCGGCGAGCAGGCGCATGCCTTCGGTATGCTGCGGATTGCGTCGCAAAAAGTGGCGGCACAGTGCTTCCGCGCGCTCCAGTCGGCCTTCATGCAGCATACTCTGGCCACTGAGTATCTCGGGCGGGAGTTGTGACAGTGCCCGCACCTGGATGTCGGCCTCACGTGCCAGCTCGCGCCAGGCCGGGTCGGTGCGGGTCAGCCTCGCGATGGCTTTCCAGCTGGCCAGCAGTGCCGGGTTGCGTGACACTGCGTCCCGATAGGCAGACAGCGCCGGCGCTTCATGCTGCAACGCCAGCAGGTTGTGGCCACGCTCCTGATAGAGGCGCGCGTGCCCGGCGTCGATACGCTGCAGCGCTTCCAGCGTTGACAACGCTTCGGTGTGCCTGTGCAGGTAGCGACGCGCCGTGGCCTGCAGATACAGCGCCTCGCTCGACGCGCCAGCGGCAAGTGCTGCGGTGGCAGCCTGCTCCGCGGCAGCAAACTCACCGCGTTGCAGGCAGGCCCTGGCAGCCTCGATGCTCACCTCAGAACAGGTCGTAGGCGAAACGCACACCAAACTCCAGCGGGCGGTTGGTCAGGATCTTGCGAGAGCCATCCTGCGTATTGATGTGTAACTGTGCGCGCTCATCCGTCAGGTTGTTGACGAAAAGCTCTGCACTCCAGGTGTCCTGCCGATAGCCCAGGGTGGCATCGGTGATGACGTAGTCGTCCTGCAGCTCGCGGCGTTGCGGTACATCGATGATCGAGCTGTAGGCCTCGTCGGAGTAGCGTGTGGCCAGCTGCACGTGCGCGGTGCCCTGCAGAACGTCCCACTCATAGCGCCCGCGCAGGCTGAACTGGAACTCCGGTGCCAGCGGCAACTGCGAGCCCACATCGGTCACCGCGAAGGCAAACGCGGGATTCAGGTCGACGATTTCCGTGTCGTTCCAGGAAAAAGCACCGAAGAGACTGAGATTGGCCGTGGCGAGCCACGAGACGTCACCCTCCAGGCCGCGTATCTCTGCATCACCGGCATTGTCCACGATGGTCAGGAAATCGATGTTCTGCGAGTCGATGTGGCCCACCTGCATGCCATCCCACTCGATATAGTAGGCCGCACCGTTGAAGCGCAGACGTCGATCCATGAACTCGCCCTTCCAGCCCAGTTCATAGTTGACCAGTTCGTCCGAGGCATAAATCAGCGGGATGCAGTACTCCGGAGTGCGCGAAACCTTGCAGGGTGCGCTGCCGTCTGCCTGCGGCTGTACCTCGCTGCCTGCCACTGCGCGATTGAAGCCCTGCGGCCGGAAGCCCTCGGACCAGGTCGCGTAGAACATCAGGTCATCGGACTGGCGCCAGCTCAGGGTCAGCCGGTGAATGGTGTCGTCAACCGAGGCGGGCTGGAAATCACCGATGTTCACCACGTAGTCGCGACCACCCGTGACATCGGGGCGCGTCACCACGTCCGGGTTGTTGGCGGCATTGCCGTTTGCGAGGTTTGGTACTGGCCGGTTGCCATATTTGAAGATGGAGAAGCCCTCAAAGCCGGCTTCCAGATCGTAGTAGCGGAAGCCGTAGGCGAGGGTGAAGTCCTGCAGGAAGTCGAAGGCCAGTTCGCCGAACACGGCAATCTGTTCCTCGGGGCGCGTGATGTCGTTGGAGAACTGGGTGGTGGCGCTGCGTTCGTTGGGATCGTTGGCGACCAGCGGGCCGCTGCCGCCATTGAGCTGCCCGGGGTCGGGGGCGTTCCAGTCCGGGTTGCCGTAATTGAAGTCGCCAACGTGCTGCAGCTCGACGTCCTCATAGAACACGCCCCCCTGGAAGCGTATCCAGCGCGCCGGATCGGTGTTGAAGCGCAATTCATGTGTGGTGCGCTCCATCTCGTTGCTGATGGCGGCGAAACCGGCACCGCTGTTGGAGCATTCAATGACGTCGGGGTCGCCAGAAAGCGTGGGGTCGAAGGTGTAACCCACGCCACCGCCGCCATGGTAGCCCGGGGTGTTGTACTCACACATGTAGCCGGCGATGTAGAAGCCCGTGTTGGCGTAGTTGGAATAGTCGATGATCTGGTCGGTTTCGCGTTTCAGGTAGGCGCCCGTGTAGAGAAGCTCCAGTTCCCCGAGCCGCCCCTGCAGGGTCCAGGCCGTCTGCGAGAAGTCTTCGGTGAGGCGGTCCGGGTGATAGCGCTCTACTTCCAGGTCGCCCACTTCCGGGTCGTAATCGAACACGCCATCAGCGTCCAGCTGCTGTTGGTGATGGGTGAGCAGAAGGTCCCAGTCGTGGTTGATCAGGTATTTGACCCCCGCACGGAAGCCCTGGTAGGTGGCGTCGTTGAAGTCCTCCTCGGCCAGCGCATCGTTGTTGCGGGATTCGTACTGCACCCCGTAGGCGCGCCCGGGCTCGGCATAGCTGCCGTCCGCGAACTGGTGCCCGGTGGGATCGCCCCCGCCGGGGGTAAAGACCACGCCGTCGGCAGAGGGCAGTGCGGGGTTGCGCGACGGATCCGGTGTGAACGTGCCGCGCACATTGTCGATGTAGCCGCCCTGGCGATCATTGAAGACCACGACCCGGGCGGCCAGACGGTTCTCGATCAGCGGAAAGTTGAACACGGCACTGGCATTGGCGCTGGGGTCGCCTTCGGGCATGAATGAGGTGCCGGCCTTGAAGGACGCCGAGAATTCGTCGATCACGGGCTTGTTGGTGATCAGGCGAACGGTGCCCGCCTGCGAGCTCGACCCGAAAACGGTACCCTGTGGTCCCGGCAGGACCTCGATACGCTCCATGTCGGCGATATAAACATCCAGATTGCGGCCCCCGGCGGTGACCGGCTGCTCATCCAGATACAGTGCGACGTTGGGGGCACTGCCGTTGGCTTCCTGTATGGTGGTGTTCATGGCCTGAATGGCCGCGCCGCGAATATAGATCTCGTTCTGTCCTGGACCGCGGCCACCGGCGGTGACGTTGGGTAGTGAGGCGATGTAGTCCGCAAAGTCAGTGATGCCCTGTTCTGCGATGGATTGCTCCGTGATGGCGGATACGGCGACCGGAACATCCTGCATGCTGGCGGTGCGCTTGGTGGCGGTTACCACCACCTCCTCAAGTTGCTGCGCCTGCGCCCCTGTCGCGGCGAGTGCTCCGCTCGTGACCGCGGTCATGACCGCTCGGGCCAGCGTGCGGAGTGGTGTGGCTGGCCTGGTGCGGATAGGTGTTGAATGCTGCATGCTGTTCTCCATTGCTGCCGACTTCCCCCTGTGAAAGTATTTAGACAAGTTATATTTAGACAACTAACTATAATACCGGCTTTACGGGGTCGCTTTGAAGTGGGCATTGTTCACATTGTGCGGCCGCAACGCTAAAATCTCCGCAAATACAAAGGTATTTCCATTAATCCAGCGAACCCGCACCGACTGGCAGCGGCGAGCTCTCACCTTGACAAGGTAGCGAATCATTACACAACAAAGTAATAGTCGGAGGCGCCGCGGCGTTCTGGACGTGGATGCCTGGGTATTCTGGCCCTCGCTGTTGCTGCTGGCCGCGCTGGTGGCCACAGCGGCTTTTGCGCCGCAGGCGAGCAGTGACGTGTTTCAGCAACTGCAGGACGCCATCATTCGCTATGCGAGCTGGTATTACGTGCTGGTGGTGGCGGTTATTCTGCTCAGTATCGTGATCCTCAGTGTCACGCGGTTCGGCGACATCAAGCTGGGGCCAGACCACTCTGTGCCGGATTATTCGTTGCCCTCCTGGTTTGCCATGCTGTTTGCTGCCGGCATGGGCATTGGCCTGATGTTCTTCGGGGTTGCCGAGCCGGTGATGCACTTTCTGCAGCCGCCACTGGGCGAGGGGGGCACAGTCGCCGCGGCCCGCCAGGCGATGCAGCTCACTTTCTTCCACTGGGGGCTGCACGCCTGGGGGATCTATGCGATCGTGGCGCTGGTATTGGCTTACTTTGCGTTTCGTCACGCACTGCCGCTGACGCTGCGTTCGGCGTTCTATCCCCTTGTCGGTGAGCGTATCCACGGGCCGTTTGGCGCCGCTGTCGATGTGTTCGCGATCCTCTGTACCAGCTGCGGTATCGCCACCAGCCTGGGTTATGGCGTCCTGCAGATCAACGGTGGCCTCGCCTACCTGACGGACATCGAGGTCAGCAGCGGTGTCCAGGTGGCGCTGATCTGCGGCATCATGGTGTTGGCCGGGATATCCGTGGCACTGGGTCTGGATACGGGCATTCGCCGCCTCTCCGAGTTGAATCTGCTGTTGGCGTTGTTGCTGCTCGGCGGAGTGTTGTTTGCCGGCCCGACCGTGACGCTGCTGCAGTCGAGCATCCAGAGCCTTGGCGTGTATGTGGGTGACCTGGTTGCCAAGACTTTCAATCTCTATGCCTATGAACCCACTGACTGGCTGGGGGGGTGGACCATTTTCTACTGGGGCTGGTGGTTGAGCTGGTCGCCGTTTGTCGGCCTGTTCATTGCGCGTATCTCCCGCGGTCGTACCATCAGGGAGTTTGTGCTCGGTGCCATGATCGTGCCCTGTGGTTTCACCCTGCTATGGATGGGGATCTTTGGCAACAGTGCCATCGAGCTGATTCTCCACGAGGGCCAGGCGGCGCTCGGCGAGGGCGTTTTGGCGAGCCAGTCCCAGGCCCTGTTCCAGTTCCTGGAGTATTTGCCGGGATCCCGCGTGCTGATCATCATGTCGCTGGTGATGGTGGTGGTGTTTTTCGTGACCTCGGCAGACAGTGGGGCGATGGTGCTGAATATGCTCAGCGCCCACGGTCGTGATGATACGCCGGTATTGCAGCGCCTGATCTGGGCAGCCGTCATCGGCGTGATCGCTATCGTATTGCTGCTGGCAGGCGGTCTCGCGGCCTTGCAGACGGCGGCGATTGCGAGTGCATTGCCGTTTTCCGTAGCGTTGCTGGGTGGTATCTGGGGGCTGGCGCGGGCGCTGCGACTGGATGTCGCACAGCGCGACCTGCACAACGTGGTTCCTGTCGTCCAGGAGCCGGGCAGTTGGCGTGGGCGCCTGAACGCACTGCTGGCCCAGCCCGGTGACGCGGAAGTGAATCGTTTTCAGCGCGACATTGTTGCACCGGCACTGCAGCAGTTCGCCGAGGCATTGCGCGAGCGCGGCGTCGGTGCGCGGGTCGATGCAGCCACCGGTGAGCGTGGCCGGGTGGGGTTGACCATTGCCGTTGCGGGTGAGCCCGAGTTTCGCTACGAAGTGGTATGCCGTCCACATGTGTCGTCGTCGGCTACGGTTGGTCAGGAGGCGGACAGGGTGTTTCATCGGGCCGAGGTGCACCTGCACCAGGGCGGGCAGGATTACGACGTCATGGGCTGGTCCCGCGAGCAGATCATTCACGACGCGCTGGGTCATTTCGAGCGCCATCAGCAGTTTTACCGCGCCCTGCACTAGGCCGTTGCTCGGCGTCGAACGCAGCGTTGGTGCATAATGGCCAACCCTGTATTGCCCCGTGCGGAGACCATGGTCCATGTTCGTGAATGATGTTCCCGTGATTGACCTCGCCGCTCCGCGCGGCGCGGTTGTTGCCCAGCTGGCGCAGGCCGCTGCAGATCCGGGATTCTTCCACGTGGTCAACAGCGGCCCGATCGCTGCATTGAAGCTCGATACCCTGGCCAGGGCGGCGGCCTTTTTCGCCTGCGACCCTGCGGTGAAGCGCGCCGTCTCACGCACGCGGGAGAATCCTTTCGGTTATTACGACCGGGAGCTCACCAAAAACCTGCGTGATCGCAAAGAGATTTTCGATTTCGCGCCGGGTGAGGAAACGCCCTGGCCGGTGGAGATGCCCGGCCTGCGCCCTGCACTGACGGCTTTCGCTGCGGAATGTCACTCACTGGCACTGCGCCTCACGGCCCTGCTCTGTGAAGGCTTGGGTCTGTCCCCCGACAGCATGCTGCAGCAACTCGAGCCGGACCACAGCAGCTTTCTGCGTCTGAACCACTACCCGGTTGACGACCTGCTGGCGGGGCAGGGTGTCCCGCCGGGGCCGCTCGGCATCAGTCCGCACACGGACGCCGGTGTGTTGACCGTGCTCCTGCAGGACAGCGTGGCCGGGCTGCAGATGCAGCAGAACGGTGTCTGGGTGGATGTGGTGCCGGTCGCGGACGCGTTGACGATCAACATCGGCGACATGCTGCAGGTGGCGGCCAACGACCGGTACCGGGCGCCGCTGCACCGGGTGCGTGCCAGTGAGGGCCAGTCGCGGCTGAGCATCGCCTACTTCCTCAACCCGGGCTATCACGCGCTGATCGAGCCGCTGCCCGGCCTGGTGTCGCCGGTCTCGCCGGCCTGCTATCGCGCCATCCCGTGGCAGGAGTTTCGCGGGTTGCGTGCGCTGGGCGATTTCGGGGATTACGGTGAGGAAGTGCAGATCAGCCACTACCGGTGTGACGGGGCACCGGCGGTGACGGCGGCGGAACATCCATGATGGATACCTTCACCCGCCGTTATGTGATGTTACTGCTCGCGCTGCTGGCCGCCGTGGCGGTGGCCTGGTGGCTGAACCGTGACGGGCGCGTGGCCGAGATTAATGCGTGGCTCGCCGCAGACCCGGAGTTGGCGGCCTACCCCTATCAGTTTACCGTCCGGGACATTAACAACGGAGTGGCGTTTGTCAGCAGCCCGCGCTCGGCGCAGGTGCCGGTCATGCGTTTCCTGCACAGTGCTTTTCCCGCCCTGCAGGGCAAGGATGTGCAGCACGCGGACATGATGGCGGCCCAGGACAGGCTGGTGGCGCTGCAGTCGCGGGCGGCGGAGCTGGTGCAGACCCATCCGGAGGTCAGTGCGGTGCGCTGGGTGCTGGACGAACGCTGGTTCGACGAGCGAGGTATCAACGTGGCGCCGTGAGGCGCCTGCCCTGACTGGGCGCGCAATGACAATATTGCGGCTGCCGCTTGCAGCCGAAGCAGGCCTTATGCTGTAATGCGAATCATTCGTATTATCAATTAAGGTGTGTTTCTATGTTTCGCCCACGCAATACCCTCGTCCTCGCCACCAGCGGAATCCTCTCATTCGCCGCGCCTGCCGCGCTTGCCGACAGCGAGCCAGCGCTGGAGACCGTGATTGTCACCGGTAAACTGTCGACCTTTGGGGCCACCAAGTCGAATATCCCCATTCTGGAAACCGCACGTTCGGTCGCCGTCATTCCCGCGGAGGAGTTTCTCGAGCGCGGCGCGCTGACGCTGGACGATACCCTCAACTATACCGCCGGCGTGGTGGGCGATACGTTCGGTTTCTCCACCCGGGGAGATTTCCCGCGTGTGCGCGGCCTGGATGTGCCCGAGTACCTGGATAACATCCAGGTACTGTTTGGCAACTACAACAACGCCCGCTCGGACATCTACACCCTGGAGCAGGTGGAAGTGCTGAAAGGGCCGGCGTCCGTGCTGTACGGGCAGGGCTCACCCGGCGGCGTCCTCAATACGGTGAGCAAGCGTGCCGGCCGGGATGCCATGGAGCGGGAACTGGTGCTGGACTACGGCAGCCATGATCGTATACAGGGCGCCGCCGACATCGGCGTGCGCCTCAGCGAGAGCGGTGACTGGAACGGGCGCCTGGTGGCTGTCTACCGCGACAGCGGCACCCAGCTGGATGTGGTGGATGACGACGCCCTGGTGCTGGCGCCGTCCATCACCTACGAGAATGACCGCGCGCGCTACAGTCTGCTGCTGAACTACACCGAGCGCGAGGGTGACACGGCGCACCAGTTCCTGCCGCTGTCGGTCAGCGGCTGCGCAAGTGGCAACGTGAGTATCTCGGAGCCGAATATCTGCGCGGGCAGTACCGGTGAAGAGGTACCCGCTTCGCGCTATGTCGGCGAGCCCGGGTTCAACCGCTATGACACCGAGTCGCTGTCGGTAACGCTGTTTGGCGAGCAGCGCATGAACGACTGGCTGGCACTCGAGGGCACCGCCCGCTACCGCGATAACGAGGCAGACTACCGGCAGACCTGGGTGTCTTTCCTGGGCGCGGGCAATCCGCGCACGGGGCCGGACGGCACGGCGCTGCAGCGCAGCTGGTACGATGCACCCGCGTCCTCCGAGCAGTTCGCGCTGGATGCCCGCGCGCGCCTCGACCTGCAGACCGGCCCTGTCGACCACGAGGTGCTGGTGGGTGTGAACTACCAGGATGTGAGCACCCTGCAGGAAGCCGCGTTTCTCTCCCGACCAACGACGTTCAATGTGCTGCGCCCCGTCTACGGTGCTGACCCGCTGCCTTCAGCCGCTGAGCTGGACGCGGCGCGCAGCCGGCGGAGCAGCGACATCGAGGCCATCGGCTATTACCTGAACACGCAATCCAGCGTGGGTAACTGGGTGTTTACCGCGGGGCTGCGCTACGACGATGTCGATACCGGTAATGGCGCCGTCACCCAGCGCGACGATGCCACCTCCTATGCGGTGGGTGCACTGTACAAGACGGCACTGGGGCTGAACCCGTATATCAGCTATGCGGAATCCTTCCAGCCTGTGGTGGGTACCGACGCGTTGACCAGCGCGCCCCTGCAGCCGCAGGAAGGCGAGCAGACGGAGCTCGGTATCAAGTTCCAGCCGCCGGGTACTCGCAGCTACCTGACTGCGGCCTATTTCGACATCGAGCAGTCGAACCTGCCCAATCCCGCCGCCCTGCCCAATGCCAGTACCCAGCAGGAGGGCGTCGCCACCATCACCGGCTTTGAGGTGCAGGCGCAGACTGTGGTCGGTGATGTGTATCTGGATCTGAGCTACAGCGTGCTGGACACCGAAAGCCCTGACGGAGCGCGATTCCCCAGCATACCGGAGGAGCAGGGTTCGGTCTGGGCCACCTGGCGCCCGGCTGCCGGCGCCCTGAGCGGGTTCAGTGTCGGTGCCGGCCTGCGCATGGCGGGCGGTAATGAGAGCAGTGGCACGGCATTCCTTGCCGCCAACGCGTTCGCACCCACCCCCGTGGTGGTCAGGACCGACGGCTACACGCTGGTGGATGCGATGCTGGCCTACGAATTCGCCCGCGCGTCGGTGTCCCTGAACCTGCGCAACCTGTTGCAGGAGGAGTACTACGGTACCTGCCTGGCCCGCGGCGACTGCTTCCCGGGTGAAGAGCGCACTGTGGTGGCGCGTGTGACTTACCGCTTCTGAGGCTGGCACAGGTGTTGCCCGACGTGCGTCCGGTGATGGGCGCTGCGCGGCAGGCAGCGAGCATTCAGCTGTAGCTGGGCATCCAGCCGCCGCAGTCTTTCCAGCGATTGACGATCTCGCAGAACAGGTCGGCGGTGCGCTCCGCATCGTAGGCCGCGGAGTGCGCTTCGGCGTTGTCGAAGGCGATGCCGGCTTCCTTGCAGGCCTTGGCCAGCACGGTCTGGCCGTAGGCGAGGCCCGCCAGGGTGGCGGTGTCGAAAAACGAGAAGGGGTGAAAGGGATTGCGCTTGATGCTGCAGCGCTCTACGGCCGCATTGACGAACCCGGCGTCGAAGTGTGCGTTGTGACCGACCAGGATGGCGCGGTTGCAGCCCTGGTCGCGAATCTCCTTGCGCACAATGCGGAACAATTCACCGAAGGCGTCCTCTTCGCTCATGGCCTCGCGAAACGGGTGCCAGGGGTCGATGCCGGTGAAGTCCAGTGCGGCCTGTTCGATGTTGGCGCCTTCAAAGGGTTTTACGTTGAAGCTCCAGGTGCGGTGTACCCCGAGGTTGCCGTCCTCATCCATGCGTACAATGGTTGCGGCGATTTCCAGCACGGCATCGGTGGCGGCGACGAAGCCGCCGGTCTCCACATCCACCACCACCGGTAGAAAGCCGCGGAAACGGTCGCAAATGCGATGTTCTCCCTCGTCGCTCAACGGCCTGTGGCCTCGCTGCACACCTGCCACTGTACCGATTCGCCTGCGCGCAGTGGGGTCAGGTGGGTGTCGGCGAGGGGAAGCTGGGTGGGTACGGTCCAGGCGGCCTTGCGCAGGGTGATGCGGTCCGTGTTGCGGGGCAGGCGGTAGAAGTCCGCGCCGAAGTGGCTGGCAAATCCCTCCAGCCGGTCCAGCGCGCCGGCGGCGTCGAAGGCCTCGGCATACAGTTCCAGGGCGGCGTGCGCCGTATAGCAGCCGGCGCAGCCACAGGCGGTTTCTTTGCGCCCGGTGGCGTGGGGCGCCGAGTCGGTGCCGAGAAAGAAGCGTGGGCTGCCGGAGGTGGCGGCGCGCAACAGGGCTTCCTGGTGCGTGTTGCGTTTCAGCACCGGCAGGCAGTAGTAGTGCGGGCGAATGCCGCCCACCAGCATGTCGTTGCGGTTGAGCAGCAGATGGTGCGCGGTGATGGTTGCCGCGACATTGCCCGGTGCCGAGCTGACAAAGTCGACTGCATCGGCGGTGGTGATGTGTTCCAGTACCACGCGCAGGCCTGGGAAGCGCTGCACAATCGGCGCCAGGTGACGATCGATGAACACCTTTTCCCGATCGAAGATATCCACGCTGTGGTCGGTGACCTCGCCGTGGATAAGCAGTGGCAGGTCTGCGTCCTGCATGGCTTCCAGCGTCGGGTACAGGGCGTCCAGTTCAGCGACGCCGGCCTCCGAGTTGGTGGTGGCACCGGCGGGGTACAGTTTTACCGCGTGTACGAAGTCGCTGTCTGCGGCGCGGCGAATTCCCCCAGCGTCCGTGGCATCGGTCAGGTAGAGGGTCATCAGCGGCTCGAAGCGGCGCGGCAGGTCGGCCATGGCGGCGAGGATGCGCTCCCGATAAGCGCTGGCGGCGGCCACCGTGGTCACCGGCGGGGTGAGGTTGGGCATCACGATAGCGCGGCCGAAATAGCGTGCCATGTCGGCACAGGTATGCGCCAGGGCGCTGTCGTCGCGCAGGTGGACGTGCCAGTCATCGGGGCGGAGAAGAGAGAGTTCAGTCACGGCAAACCACGGCAGGAAATGTCAGCGGAGATGGTAACGTAAAGGGCAGGCCACGGGAATACGGGCTGGGAATCCCGCCCTGCCACGCGTAAAATAGGCGTTTTGGCGCCTCAAAGCGGAGCAGTTTATGTCAGATGTGAAAAAGGTGGTTCTGGCCTATTCCGGCGGCCTCGACACTTCGGTGATCGTGCGCTGGCTGCAGGATCACTACGGTTGTGAGGTGGTCACGTTCACCGCCGATATCGGTCAGGGCGAGGAAGTCGCCCCCGCCCGTGCCAAGGCCGAGGCCCTGGGGGTCAAGGAAATCTACATCGACGACCTGCGTGAAGAGTTCGTGCGTGATTTTGTGTTTCCCATGTTCCGCGCCAATACCGTCTACGAAGGTGAGTACCTGCTCGGCACTTCCATCGCGCGCCCCCTGATCGCCAAGCGGTTGATCGAGATTGCCAATGAGACCGGCGCCGATGCCATTTCCCACGGCGCCACCGGCAAGGGCAATGACCAGGTGCGCTTTGAACTGGGTGCCTACGCGCTGAAGCCCGGCATCAAGGTGATTGCGCCCTGGCGGGAGTGGGATCTCACCTCCCGCGAAACGCTCATGGCCTATTGCGAAGAGCGAAATATCCCGGTGGATTACAGCAAGAGCAAAAAGAAGTCGCCCTACTCAATGGACGCCAACCTACTGCATATCTCCTACGAGGGCGGCATTCTGGAAGACCCCTGGTCCGAAGCGGAAGAGGACATGTGGCGCTGGAGCGTGAGCCCGGAAGCGGCGCCGGATACCCCCACCTATATCGAGCTGGATTTTGAGGGCGGCGATATTGTGGCCATCGACGGCGAGCGCCTGAGCCCGGCGACGGTGCTGGAGCGCCTGAATGTTGTCGGCGGCGCGAACGGGATCGGTCGCCTGGACCTGGTGGAAAACCGCTACGTGGGCATGAAGTCCCGCGGCTGCTACGAAACGCCCGGCGGCACCATCATTCTCAAGGCGCACCGTGCCATCGAGTCCCTGACGCTGGACCGCGAGGTCGCGCATCTCAAGGACGACCTGATGCCACGTTATGCCGAAATGATCTACAACGGCTACTGGTGGTCCCCCGAGCGGCGCATGCTGCAGGCCGCGATCGACCAGACCCAGGCCGTTGTGAACGGCAAGGTGCGCCTCAAGCTCTACAAGGGCAACGTGATCCTCGCCGGGCGTCAGTCGGCGGACAGTCTGTTCGACGCCAGCATTGCCACCTTTGAAGACGACGCCGGTGCCTACAACCAGAAAGACGCGGAGGGCTTTATCAAGCTCAACGCGCTGCGCATGCGCATCGCGGCCAACAAGGGGCGCAACCCGGCGTGAGTCCCGTGCGGGGAGAGTTCGTCGCATTGTTGCCGGACACCGACCTCGGCGGCGCTACCCGTCTGGCGGAGTAGTTGCGCGCGCCTGTTTGACTCTGGTGCTCGCCGCAACTCCGGGTTATAAAGCCAGGGGTATCTACCCGCCCTGTGCGGGTGTCTATCTGTCGCGGGTGCCGGTATGCGTGTTTTGCTGTTTTTCCTGATGTCTATGCTGTCCACCACTACGGCCTGGGCCGATGCCGATGCCGGTAGCAGTGGGGCCGCTTATTCGTCCGAGGTGTTCTTGCATGAGGCCGCGCGTGACGATGGCGTCATGACCGCGTCTGTGGTGCTGGATGGTGAAACCCTGTTCCGTGTGCGGGGCATCTCCGCGGCACCGGCGTCTGACCGGGCAGCGAGTATCCGTGAGGCGATAATCAATCTGGCGGATGATCCGACGCTGGACGCCCATGCAGGCGAGGTGGTGAGCGGCGGAGACAGGGTGGTCATCCGCATCGCAGGCCAGCGTATTGCAACGCTGTACCCGGCCGATGCCGCACTCGAGCAGGCCCCACTGGGCGTGCTGGCTGAGGCCAGCATGAACCGGATTGCGAATGCCGTCGTCCGTTACCGCGAAGAGCGCAGTCACCCGCGGCTGCTGGCCAGCACCGGCCTGCTACTGGTCATCACGCTGGCCGCCGGTGTATTGCTGTACGCCGTCAAAGCACTGTTCGGCTGGTTCAACCGCCTGATTGAAAAGGCCGTCAAGAAGCGTATCCAGGACATTGAGCGCGCGTCGCACCGGATTATCGACGCGGCACAGCTCTGGAGCTGGCTGGGTGGCGTGGTGCGCGGTACGCGCGCGCTGGCGCTGGTGGCCATCGTACTCGGCTGGCTGAATGCGTCGCTGGGGTTGTATCCGTGGACGCGCCCCTTCGCCAGCAATCTGTTCCATCTTATTCTCAACCCGCTGCAGAAAATGGGTACAGGGCTGCTGCAGTCGCTACCGGACCTCGTTTTCCTGGTGCTCCTGGTTATCGTGGTTCGTGCCGTGCTGCGCGCCACCAAGGTGTTCTTCGAGCGCGTTGATCGGGGCCGCATTCGCCTCGAGAATTTCGATCGCGACTGGGCCATGCCCACGTATCGCATCATGCGCATTCTGGTTATCGCCTTTGCGCTGGTGGTGGCCTACCCCTACATTCCCGGCTCGGACTCCGAGGCCTTCAAGGGCGTGAGTATATTTCTTGGTGTGGTGTTCTCCATCGGCTCGTCGTCGTTTATCGCCAACATGATTGCTGGCTACAGCCTGACCTATCGCGGCGCATTTCGCGAAGGCGACCGGGTGCGTATCGGTGACCACATGGGCGAAGTGGTGAACGTGCGGGCGCTGAGCACGCAGTTGCGGTCCCCCAAGAACGAGGACGTGAACATTCCCAACTCTGAAGTGCTTGGCTCCACCGTGGTCAACTACAGCAGTTTTGCCCGCGAGAAGGGCGTTATCCTGCACACCGATGTCGGCATCGGTTACGACGCACCCTGGCGGCAGGTGGAGGCCATGTTACTGATGGCGGCGGCGCGCACCGGCGGACTCGAAGCCGACCCCGCGCCCTTCGTGCTGCAAACGCAGATGGGCGATTTCACCGTCATCTACCAGCTCAATGCGTACTGCCGGGATGCCACGCGCATGCTGCAAACCTACAGCGACTTGCACGCGAACATCCAGGACGTGTTCAACGAGCACGGGGTGCAGATCATGTCGCCACACTACGAGCGGGACCCGGAAGTGCCCAAGGTGGTGGCCCCGGAAGACTGGTATCCGGCACCCGCGAGGGCACCGGAGCAGAGCTGAGGCGGGCCATGCCGGCCCGTCGGATCAGCGCAGGCTATAGCGCACCGGCATGGACTTGAGGCCGCCGACGAAAATGGCCTTGACCCACTCGGGTTCGCCGTTGAACTGCATGTCTTTCAGTCGCGGCAGTAACTCCCGGAAGAAACAGCTCACTTCCAGTGCGGCCAGGTGCTGCCCCAGGCACATGTGGGAGCCGTAGCCGAAGGCGAGTTGCTGCTTGGGGTCGCGCAACAGGTCGAGGCGGTTCGGGTGATCAAAGGCTTCCGGGTCGCGGTTGGCGGCCGGGTACCAGAGGGCGATGTTGTCACCGGCGTTGATCTGCTTGCCGTGCAACTCCAGCGACTCGGTAGCAGTGCGTACCATGTGCCGCACCGGTGATACCCAGCGGATAATCTCCTTGGCGGCGCCGATGTCCAGCTCCGGCTGTTCGCGCCACAGTTCAAGCTGGTCGGGATGTTCCAGCAGTGCCTTCATGCCGCCGCCGATCGCCGCGGACGTGGTGTCGTGGCCGGCCGTCGCGGTGATAATGAAGTAGCTGGCCTGGTCGAGCACGTTCATCGGCTCGCCATCCACCTGGGCGTTGGCGAGCACCGTCGCCAGGTCGTCTCGGGGGTTCTTCTTGCGGTCCTCGATGACCTCGCTGAAATAGGCGCCGAAATCGTTCAGCACGTCCAGCCCCGCGGTCTGGCTGTCAGCGCGCTGCAGGGACGGGTCCTGGCTGCCGAACATTTCCTGCGTCAGCTTGAGCATGGTGGCCTCGGACTCGCGTGGCAGGCCGAGGATGGAGAGGATGATGCGCAGCGGAAACAGCAGGGCGATGTCGCGGACGAAGTCGCATTCGCTCCCCATCTCCTGCATCTTGTCGACGAACTCTTTCGACAGCGCTTGCACTTCGGCACGCAGTGATTCGATGCTGCGGGGCAGGAACCACTCCCGGGTGACCTTGCGCAGCTTGAGGTGCTTGGGCCGATCCATGTGAATCAGCGTTTCCAGGCCGTTGCGCGTTCCAAAGCGGTCCAGCAGGGCCTCTTCAAACACCGTTGGAATCAGTACCGTGCGCGGCGCACTGAGGAAGCGGTCGTTCTCGCTGCCGATGCGCTTGATGTCGTCATAGCGCGACAGCGACCAGAAGGGAAGATAGTCGGGGTGTTCCACACGGGCCACGGGGTCGTTGGCCCGCAGATAATCGAACAGCGCGTACATGCTGCGCTCGTCGCCCATGATATGGGCATTGAGTACGTCGGCAGGCTTGAAGGGGGGCATTTGCTGCTGGCTGGCACCGGTCACGTTGAGCTCCTGTTGTTAGCGCAGTTGATGTTTGTGGATGTTGCCGCCTTTCATCACCAGGCCCACATCCAGCAGGCTCCTGATGTCCTCCAGTGGCGAGGCGGTGAGGGCGCGCGCGAATGCGGTTGGCATACAGTGCATGCGGGTGCTCTCCTGTGATGATTTGAAATTCAATGCGCGGCAGTATGCCAAAACACGGGGGGTTCGGAAGGGTCATTTATGGCCACAATACGGTTTGTCGGCCAAATGCACCGTTTACCCCGCGCACGCATGACAGCGGCCGGTGCGCTTGTCACAATCGAACACGAAAAACCTGCTGACGAGCGAGGTCGCGGGCCATGGCCGCATACAGTTCAAGCGTTGCACCAGGTCACTCGGCAATTGCCTGGTTGCCGCGGTGAGGGGGAATGATGGGGTGTTGACGCGCCTGTTCATTTCCCACGGTGGAGGGCCGCTGCCCTTACTCGGCGACCCCGGGCACGCAGAGCTGGTGCTTACCCTGCAGCGCATTGCCCGCGAGTTGCCGCGCCCGCGCGCGATCATTGTTGCAAGTGCGCACTGGGAAGCCGCGCAGCCTGCGGTGACGACAGCCGCTGCCCCCGACCTGTTCTACGATTACTACGGCTTTCCACCGGAATCCTACGCCATTGAGTACCCGGCCCCCGGGCATCCGGCGCTGGCGCAGGAGGTTCTGGCCGCGCTGCAAGGGGCGGGGCTGGTGGCGCGAGGGGATGCCAGCCGTGGTTTTGATCACGGCCTGTTCGTGCCGCTGAAAATCCTCTACCCGGACGCCGATATTCCCTGCATTCAGCTCTCCCTGCTGGCGTCGATGGACCCGGAAGCGCATTTGCGCATGGGGCGAGCGCTGGCGGCGCTGGACGGCGAAGGCGTGCTGCTGATTGGTTCAGGCTCGTCATTTCACAACGTGCAGGCCTTCTTCGGCCAGAGGGAGCCGGCACTCTACACCCGCAACCGTGCCTTTGAAGACTGGCTGGTCGACACACTGGCCGAGGCCCCGCTGGACGATGCGGAGCGCGAGGCGCGCCTGCTGCAGTGGGACAGTGCACCCCACGCCCGTTTCTGCCACCCGCGGGAAGAGCATCTGTTGCCGCTGCTGGTGTGTGCCGGGGTGGCGCCGGGGCCGGCGACGCGGGTCTGGCGATTCGGCGCCATGGGCATGCAGGGCAGTTGTTTTGCCTGGTAGTGTGGGGCAGGGGCAGGTAGGCACGGGGAGGCCGGTATGGTAACGCCTGAGGATATCCTCGCGTTCTGGTTTCAGGAGCTGGAGCCGCGTCAGTGGTGGGCGGTGGATGCCGCGCTGGACACCCGCATCGGCGAACGTTTTCTGCCGACGCTGGAGCAGGCCGCGCGCTGTGAGCTGGCGCCCTGGCGGGCCAGTGCAGCTGGGCGCCTTGCCGAGGTGATTGTGCTGGACCAGTTCTCCCGCAATATCTTTCGCAATACACCGGGTGCCTTTGCGCAGGATCCGCTCGCGCTGGGCCTGGCGCAGGAGGCAGTGGCCGGCGGCGCACTGGCACTGCTCGAGCCGGACCAGCGCAGTTTTCTCCTCATGCCCTACATGCACAGCGAATCACGACTGATCCACGAGGCCGCAGAGCCACTGTTCAAGGCCTGGGCGCCGGCCAACAACCACCACTTCGAGCTGCGGCACAAGGAGATCATCGACCGTTTCGGTCGCTACCCGCACCGCAATGCCATTCTGGGCCGCGAGTCCACGGCCGAGGAGCGGGAGTTCCTCACCCAACCCGGCTCCAGTTTCTAGCGCCCCGCAGGTGCGCTGCCAGCCTTTGTGCAGCGCGCGGCTCAATGGAAGTCACGGGATTGTGTGGGCAGCGACGCCAGCGCACTGCTGTGGTCCTCCAGCGCACCGGCGATGATGTGGGTGACACCGTCCCGGTGTTCCAGCGTGCCTTTTACCAGTAGCAGCCTGCCGTTCATCAGCGCCGCGCGAAAATGCGCCTGGGTGCGCGGCCACACCACGATATTGCTGTTACCGGTTTCATCCTCCAGCGTCAGGAACAACACACCAGAGGCAGTGCCTGGACGCTGGCGGCAGGTGACCAGGCCGGCAATCCGCACAAACCCCCGGTGACTGATGCGGCCCAGGTCCGCATAACGGCTGCAGCGATCAAAGGGCGGCTGCTGCCGCAACAGCGCCAGGGGGTGGGCGCGCAGGGTGAGGCCGGTGGCGCGGTAGTCCGCCAGTACCTCTTCCGCCACCCCTGGCGCGGCCAGCTGCACACCGTCATTGAACCAGGTGCCCGGCTGCCGCTGCTCCTCCTGCAGCAAGGGCCGGGGCTGCTCCAGCGCCATGATCTGCCACTGCGACTGGTGGCGGTTGCCGCTGAGCGAGGCCAGCGCATCGGCATCCGCCAGTGCCTCCATGTCCCCGCGCGTCAGCGCGGCCCGCTGGCGCAGCTGGCTGACCTGCTGAAACGGCGCCGGTCGGCGCGCCTCCATTACGCGCTGGGCAGCGTCACGGCTCAGACCCTTGACCAGCCGCAGCCCCAGCCGTATGGCCGGTTGGCTGCTGCCATCGCTGTCCAGCAGGCGGTGATCCCAGCTGCTGTGGTTTACATCGGCGGGCAACACCGTCACCCCGTGGCGTCGCGCATCCTGCACCAGCTGGGAGGGGGAGTAGAACCCCATCGGCTGGCTGTTCAGCAGGCCGACATAAAACGCAGCGGGGTGGTGGCATTTGAGCCAGGCCGACACCCACGCCAGCAGGGCAAAGCTCGCCGAGTGCGATTCCGGAAAGCCATAGCCGCCAAAGCCCTTGATCTGCTCAAACAGACGGTGAGCAAAATCCTGCGCGTAACCGCGGGCAATCATGCCCTGCACCAGCTTGTGCTCGAAGGTGAGCAACTGGCTGTTCTTGCCCCAGTTGGTGATGGCACGGCGCAGCTGGTCGGCCTCGCCACCTGAGAAGCCGGCGGCGACCATTGCCAGCCGAATCACCTGTTCCTGGAAGATGGGAACCCCCAGTGTGCGGTCCAGCACAGCGCGAATGGCTTCACTGGGGTAAGTGACCGCTTCCAGACCCTGCCGCCTGCGCAAATAGGGGTGCACCATGTCGCCCTGGATGGGGCCTGGGCGCACGATGGCGATCTGGATCACCAAGTCGTAAAAGCTCGCCGGCTTGAGCCGCGGCAGCATGGTCATCTGGGCGCGGGATTCTATCTGGAACACGCCGATGGAATCCGCCTGCTGCAACATGCGCCAGGTGGCTGCATCGTCGCGTGGTATATCGGCGACCCCGCGGATGTGGGGGTGATCGCGTGCGACCAGCGCCAGGCTTTTGCGAATCGCCGAGAGCATGCCCAGGGCGAGGATATCCACCTTCAACAGCCCGAGTGATTCAATGTCCTCTTTGTCCCACTGGATGACCGTGCGCTCCGCCATACTGGCGTTTTCCACCGGCACCATCTGGGAGATGGGCCCTCGACTGATCACAAAGCCGCCCACGTGCTGTGACAGGTGGCGTGGGAAGCCGAGGATCTGCTGCACCAGCGACTGAAACAGCGTCGCCACCTCGCCGTGACTGGCAACGCCCTGCTCCTGGAAGCGCTTGTGCAGGTCGGCGCTGCGGTCCCACCAGGCGAGGGACTTTGCCAGGTCCTCAACGAACACCGCATCCAGGCCCAGTGCCTTGCCCACATCGCGCACCGCGCTGCGTGCGCGATAGGTGATGACCGTAGCGGCGAGTGCTGCACGGCGCCTGCCGTACTTGCTGTAGATGTACTGGATAACCTCCTCACGGCGCTCGTGTTCGAAATCGACGTCGATATCCGGTGGCTCATCCCGTTCGCGAGAAATGAAGCGCTCAAACAGCAGTGACACCGCCTCTGGCGATACCTCGGTAATGAACAGGCAGTAGCACACCACCGAGTTGGCTGCCGAGCCGCGCCCCTGGCACAGAATGCCGCGTTCCCGGGCGAAGCGCACAATGTCGTACACGGTGAGGAAGTAGTACTCGTAGGACAGCTCATCAATAAGCTGCAATTCGTAGTCGATGCGCTGCTGTATGTCCGTGGGTACCCCTCTGGGCCAGCGCAGCGTGCAACCCGCCTCGACCAGCTGGCGCAGGTAGCTGCCCGCACTCTGCCCGGGTGGCACCACTTCCTCCGGATACTCATAGCGCAGCTCGTCCAGGCTGAACTGGCAGCGGCCGGCGATATCCAGCGTGGCGGCGAGCAGGGCGGGCGGGTACAGCTTGGCCAGTTGTTGCGGCCGGCGCAGGTGCTGCTGGCTGTTGGCCAGCCGCCGTCGGCCCAGCTGTGCCACGCTGGTGTTGTGGTAAAGCGCTGTGAACACATCGTGCAGCGGCTTGCGCGACGCAACGTGCATCCGCACCGCGCCGCAGGCAACCATCGGCAGGTTCAGCGTGTGAGCCAACGCGTGCAGACGGCTATAGCGGGCAACCTCGTCGTTGCCCAGCACGTGGGTGACTCCGAGCCAGACCCGCCCCCGGCACAGCCGCGCCAGCTGCTGCCCGTAGCCGAGCTCCGCCGTCGAGGGGTTGCTGCCTGTATCGTCCACGGCGGCGCCTGTGGGCTTCCAGATGATCAGGCAGCGCTTGAGGTGAAAAATGACATCCCGCAGCGCCACCCGGTACTCACCTTTCGGGCTGCGCCGCCGGGCCAGGCTGATCAGGCCGGACAGCTCGCTGTAGGCCGCACGGGAAGGTGCCAGCGCTACCAGCTGCAGCCCCTCCACCAGGTTCAGTTCACTGCCGATAATGAGCTGGATGCCCGCCTGCCTGGCAGCGATGTGAGCCTTTACTACCCCTGCGAGCGAGCATTCATCGGTGATGGCTATGGCCCGATACCCCAGTTCTGCCGCGCGCTCAACCAACTCCTGCGGGTGCGATGCCCCGCGCAGGAAACTGTAACAGGTGAGGGTGTGGAGTTCGGCGTAGGGCATGGGTTACGGACCATCCAGGGGGCTGACCACGCCCATGGCGCCTCGCCGAATCACATGGGTGTAGATCTCGGTGGTACGGACGTCACTGTGACCCAGCAACTTCTGGATGGTACGCAAGTCGTAGCCCTGCTGGAGCAGACGCGTAGCGAAGCTGTGCCGGAAGGTGTGGCATTTGATGGGCTTGTTGATACCCGAAGCTCGCCTGGCCTTACAGAGGGCCTTACGCAATGCGGATTCATGCAGGTGGTGACGCCGCAGGACCCCGGTTCGAGGGTCTTTGCCTATGCCTGTTGAAGGGAACAGGTATTGCCAGGCAAGCTCTTTGGCTGCATTCGGATACTTGCGGGCCAGCGCGTAAGGCATGTAGACATCGCCATAGCCCTCCCTCAGATCCTGCTCGTGTTGACAGGCTACACGCGTGATTTGTTCCTCCAGCAGTGGCTTCAACTGATCCGGGAGTATGGTGGTGCGATCCTTGTCGCCCTTTCCCGCGCGCACGGTGATTGTAGACAGCTCGAAATCAACATCCTTGATGCGCAGCGACAGCATTTCATTGAGCCGCATGCCGGTACCGTAAAGCAGCGCGACCATGGTGCGGTGCAAGCCATGAAGGTGCTCGATAACCAGCATGGCTTCCTGATGACTCAGCACTACAGGTAACCGAGGCTGGACCTTCGCCCGGGAGAAGCTCAGGGCATCAACAGGCACACCCATGAATTTCTTGTAGAAATAGACCAATGCGTTCAGCGCGATATGCTGTGTTGAAGGTGAGCAAGACCTTTCGTTGGCCAATGTGCTAAGAAATTGACTGATATGGGCGTCTGACAGACTGGCAGGGTGCTGCTTGCCGTGGAACAGAATATAGCGCCTGATCCAGTGGATGTAGGTCTTTTCGGTCTTCCAGGCATAACCGGCATCCCGCATGTGACGGCGGACCTGGTCGAGTAGCCTGGGCGGGTTGGCAGAGATGGCGGGTCTGATGTCATCCATGGGTTTTGCGGTCTAATACTGTATGTATATACAGTAGTCGGATGAGGGCGGATTGCAAGGGGCTTTTCACCGGAAGGGCGTGAGGTGGGTGAGGTGATTCTCTGTAACGCCCTGAATATTAATGAATATTTCTTGGCGTGATCGGGCGGATATGATGTCTTGCTAACTTCCAAATGGTCCGCCTAACAGGCGAGGTCAGTGAGGCAGGTATGCCAAGTTGTTGAATTTATGAGCGACGTCACTACCGGCGCCGCACGGCGTGCTGGAGTTAGCAAGCGGGGTGTTATACGGTCCGGTCTTTCTAATAAGCTGTTAAGTGAACAAGGAGATATACCCATGAAGAAAATTATTTCAATTGCATTTGTGATTTCAGTAGCTGCTTTCGCAGGGGAACAAAAAAGCACGGAGTCTGCTATTGAATGGCTTAATCTTATTGATTCAGGGAGCTACGAAAAAAGCTGGAATCAATCTGCGCCATTATTACAAAGTCAGGTAACGAAGGAGCAATGGATTCAAGCAATGAATCAAGTCAGGGCGCCACTTGGTGAAGCAATGTCTCGCGAAGTCAATAGCGCAGATGAGCATACATCGCTTCCGAATGTTCCGGATGGCGATTATGTAGTGATTACGCTGGTCACTAATTTTGAAAACAAGAAAGCGTCAATTGAAACGATTACAGTGAGTAAAATTGGCAATGAATGGAAGGCAGTGGGTTACTTTATTAAATAGTCCACTTAACAAGTCAATGGTGCATCGCCCAGCAAGCTGGGCTGGACAGCCTACGCGTTGCTTCGGCTGCCGCACATTGAGGCGTTATGTGTCCAAGTTACCCATGAAAAGTGGTAAGCAGCGAAAAGCTGAAATAAAAAAATCTAGATTAGAACGAATTGCAAAACGTGATAGCAAGGTAAATCCTTTCAAGGGACCGATACCTGAATGGGCGATTCCGGTTAATCCGGCGGAAGTAGTTCACCATTCAATGTTTCTTGATATACCACTGTTCTATATTGACAAAGAATTTGAGTGCAAAGATTGTGGCACTACCGAAGTTTGGACTGCTCGGCAACAAAAATGGTGGTACGAAATTGCAAAGGGCTACTTTGAAACCACCGCCGTAAGGTGTCGTTCATGTAGAGATCAACGCAAGAACGAAAAAGAAGCTCAAAGAAAGCATATGGAAGAAATGGCAAATAAGAAGCCATATCCAAATGAAGCATTTTTTAAAAACACATAACAAACCAAGCCAGCAGAAAGCGTGGGCAATGGCCTTGAAAAGCAGGCCATTAAGACGCCCACTTTTCTGCTGCTTGGAGCGTTAGGTGGCCTTGCATGGGTGCCAAAGAAGTAGTCGCGTTAGTGGTGCTACTGTTTTCCCTGCTAGCGTTCTCGGTGGGGTCAGCCGCTTTTCACGGTGCGCTTGCATTGACGATTTTTTCGACACCAATTGCGTTGGTTACGCTAATGTTGGGCGCCTGGCGGCTTTCTAGCTTAGCGATATATTTCGGCGGAATGGCCTGGTTAAGCTTGCCCCTTTCAAATCATTTGCAGTGGCGCATTGACTACATATTGTTATTCTCTTTTTTGGTTGGTTGTGTCCTAGGGGCAATATTCTATGCAAATTACCGCCGCACTGTATCGGCCACCTAACAAGTCGCCCAAGTTTGCTCCGGCCCTGCGGGCCTCTGCGGGACGGCGATACAGCGGCCGCCCCTTGGCTTGGCGTTATGCGCTCTGAGGCCTAGGAGAAGTCATGGAAGAAGAAAAATACATTGGCTACATCAAGTACGAGGGCGAGCTTGTTGACGACGGTTTGATGGATGCTCGTCGTCAAGCAAAGTCTCTCTTAGCTTTTGACTCTGCTCTCCGCTATTTCATCACTAAGCAGGCGCCAGATTTTCGAAACCTAGATTTTGAAATTCCTGTGCGCATACGGAAAGGTTCCTGGGAAGCGCTAATTCCAGAAACAGTTGCAGGTTGGGTCCAAGCTGGCCTGGGCGTTGTAGCTACGGCCTACTTCACCAAGGCCGCTCAGAAGATGGCGGAAAAGGACTTTGCAGATTTCGGCATAACCGATCTATTCAAAACCGCGATTGAATCTATCAAATGGTTCGCGCGCATCGGTAAACACATGGGTGATGTTGCCATCCGACAATTCAAAGATGTTCAGTTCTCAGATGACCGAGCGCTGGTCGGAATCGCTAATGCCGAAGGAAAAATCCTCTTTGTACCCAAAGACATCCTTGACCTATATGTTGCAACAAACCCTAGACTTCTAGAAGACCTCGCAGCAAACGTGCAGGCAGGCAGGACGTTGGCAATCGGTTCAGTAAAGAATGGAGAAATTGACGAAGAGATAGTCGGTCCAAATGAGAAAAACATATTCTGTGACGATGATGAAGAAATTGATGATGATGTTCTGTTCCCAGAACTTGTACACGGCGATTATGTTGTACTTGATGGTGAGGTAACTAGAGAAAACAAGACATCAAACTCAATGGGCTTCAAATATAATGAGCACATCCTCACATCTTATCCAGAAACAGGAAGTATTGTTCGATACAAGCCACTGTTATTTCTCAAGTGCAGACTCTTCGGCACTGTCGATCGAATCGACGAGAAAGGACGGATTGGAGCTAGGAGGCCAAAACTGTATTTTTCGAGCCTTGAACCTTTAGAAGACGATACTGGCAACGAGGAACTATTTGAGTGAATGCGCATAACAATTCAAGCCACGCGGACGTCAAAACCGCTGCGCGGTTTCGCCGCCCCTGCTTGAGGCGTTATATTTCGCTATGAGTATTCTGCTAGCAATTGCAGTTATGCTCTATGCCAGCCCTAGTCTGGCTAGTAGCATGATTGATATTTGGGAAATCCCTCAAACTAAAGTTTCCTACGAGATTAATGTACCTGCCCCTTTCGGTCTAACTAGAATCGAAATTGTATATGATGGAAGTGTTGATCAGTATATAGAGGTTGTGAAGGTAGTTTACGATGGTGAAACTTATCAAATCGGTAAAGATCAGTTGTCGTTTGGATTCTCTGCTGGTCTCGATGACAATAGATTTTACTACCGGAAGGGCGATATAGAGAGCGGCAAGCTAACGGAGTTCAATTTTACACTCCATTACGGCGCCCCAATAAAAGTTGAGTGCGGAATTGGTAACTTTGAATACGTTAGGCGGCATAAAAGAATTATAGTACGGCCTCGTTCGGAACTGCAGGTAGCCGATACTAACTGGTATATTAAATCTTGCGAAAAATACACCAAAGCTGAAAAACAGCAGGGAGAAAAATATTAACTTTGACGTGCGGCGAAAATATAACGAGGCGCTGTTGCCGCCATGCCTCGCATGGCTGGGACCAGCTTACGCTGGCCCCAAAGCTAGGCGTTAGCTGACAAGAAGCGATGGCATTCTCCGAAGCCAACTACTACCGTGAGTTCAAGCGAGTTCGAAACCGTTTTCGTCGGCACGCTCCGGTAGACCTAGTACTTCGAGCGATTCGATACGCCAATGGTGGCGAAAATAAATTAGAAAACTGCCGACGTGCCCCGTGGCTGATGATGCTCATGATCAAGTGGGTACTGACGGACGAAAATTTCGGGCATTGTGGACGTCCGAATGCAACAAACCAGCAAACGGACACGTTGTTCCAGGAGGCCTATGAGCTTTCCCGGTGGACGCGAATGCCCAATGAATATGAAAACCTTCACCTATTTATGCGGTCTGTTGCACATCAGCAGTTCATGTTCCAGAAGGACTTTTCATATGCCGACTTCGCTCGGCAGTTTGTGCTGTTCGCTGATCTGGACGATGGGCACCGGCTTAGTCGAGCTTTTTCTGATGCATACGGCCTGGAAATAGAGCAATTTCTGACTCTATCGCTCGGGCTTGTGGGCAAATATCTACGCGGAAATTTCGAACCCGTCAGGCAGCATTGGTTTTCTACTCTGGCAATTCCGGACGCTGCGCGGATTGTGCCTGTCTTTTTCAGCGCCCTCTCGGCAACGCCCGAACAGATGAGGGAATTCCTACTCGAAAACGGAACGAGGCAACGTGCGGCGGATGAATATGTCGAGCAGACCCCACTTACGGCCAAGCCATTTCTCCAAGTTGGCGAAGAATATTGGCCAGTTCACGTCGCCGTGCTGTTTCGAGCGCTTGAACATTACGTATACGACCAATTGAGGGCAATAGACCCTGAGTGGTTTATGCAGTCCTTTGGAAAAATCTTTGAACGGTACGTACACGAAGTTTTGGCACCTATCCACGCTCGCATATACATCGAGGACGAGCTGAAGCGCCTGCGCACTACCCCTGGCAAGGTGGTGGACTTCCTAGCCGATGAGGAGGGCGCAAATATCTTCATCGATGCCAAAGGAGTTGCCGGCACGCACGAAGCTATGGTTACTCACGCGTCTAGAACCCTGCGTAACAGAACCAAAGCCGCTGCATTGAAGGCAGTGGTTCAAGCAAACGAACTTCTTGGCGCAATGGTTGCCGGCGAAATGGCTGAGGGCGGACCTCCGCTGAAGGACCGAAACATTCTATTGGTAGTCACCTACAAAGACCTGCACCTCGGCAACGGAACGACCTTCGAGAAGGCAGTGGCACCTGCTGACATCGCAGAGATATATCAGGGGCGGTCAGCCGCCTCATCCATCCCATTGGATAACATCTACTTTATGGCAATCGATTCCTTTGAAGCGCTTTGCGGTGCCGTAATGTACGGTGAGCTGACTTTCTCGGATGCCATTGCCCAAGCACAGGCCGCAGATAGCGATGCTGCGACTAAAAAGTTTGACTTCCGCCAACATCTACAAGAAATGCAAGTAGCACAAAGGATTCCAGCGGTCGTTCGTGATCGGGTCGAGGAGGCCATGAACAGTTTGGCTGAGGGCTTAGGTGCAGATGTCAGCTAACAAATCGCTGCAGGTGACGTTTGACCCGCCACCCAGTTTTGCTATCGCAAAAACGGGCGTCGCCTCAAACGCACCTGATCTCAGGCGTTACATGCCATTCTGACCTTCGTGCCAATCTATGAGGAAAGGAGGTTCTGAGATGCCATATAGACCGATGCCAAGCTTGCGTCGCAATATTCGAGGAGTCATTTATCCACTTACTGAGGCCATTCGACGACTTTATGGCTGTCGTTCATCTGATGGAGCCTACCCCTTAGGTGCATTTTATCCAGTTAATGTTAGTACTTCCGTTTGGAGTGCTGCCGGAGGAATTTGGTATATACCAGAATCCGAATTCGACCTTAATGAAAGAAACCCGCGGGAAGAATCTGTCTTAGCATTTATGCAGAGCATTTTTACCGGAGAGCCAGTAGAGCTACCAAAGGGCGTTTTAGTCACTTGGGAAAACATTCCAGCATCGGCGGCGGGCTCCCTTCCGCCGGCTCAGGCATGAGTGGGCATGTAACAAGACAGGACTACGGACGCGCTAACAGCGCGCGCCGCAGCCTGCGGCGTTCGGCGTCAAGGAGGCCACGGTGAAGAAGGGGCTTTTTAAGGAAGGTGGACCTCTGGAGGTCAAGAACCTCGGCAATGACCAGTACCATCTGACAATTACGATTCCAAAGGACCGAGACGGCCGCATCGCTCGAGAATGTCCGAATAGCGAATGCTCGCCGGCCTACTTCAAGGTCACGCCGGGCACAGGGATTACCGGCGGACAAGATTCAGCCTTTTGCCCCTACTGTCGGCACGAGGCAGAGCCAAATGATTTCACTACGCAGGAACAGATTCGATACGCCAAGGACATGGCAATACGAGAAGCTCATGGCGGCGTTAACGAGATGGTAAAAGACGCGCTTGGGCTAGATTCACGCGGGAAGAGAAAATTCGGTGGCGGACTTCTTTCCATCGAAATGGATCTCAAACCTAGCCAACCTAAGCCGGTAAGACGACCGTTCGAAGATGAGGTGCGGAGGGATGTTGTTTGTCCACATTGCACCCTCGATCAAACTGTTTTCGGCTTGGCTGCATGGTGCTCTGATTGTGGTGAGGACATATTTCTAACCCACGTATCAGCCGAAATCGCAGTGATCCGCAGGATGCTCAATGATATTGGGCGTCGTGAGCAAGATTTAGGGCGGCGCGTGTCGGCTAAAGACCTCGAAAACTGCCTTGAGGACTCGGTTTCCTTGTTTGAAGCCGCATCAAAAGCCGTGACACGTCGCGCGTTAAAGCAACGTGGGGATGACTCCGAGGCCGTCGAGGTCAATCTCAAGAAAGTTGGCAATTCGTTTCAAAATGTAGATCGATCTAGGGAACAACTAAAGAAGCTGTTTGGCTACGAGCCGACTAATCGTGCAATCTGGGACCGGCTGGGAAGTTCTTTCGAGAAGCGACATCCCGTCACTCACAATCTCGGTGTTGTAGACAAAAAATACTTGGAACGTGCTCAGCAGGCTGAACGTGAGGGCCGCGAAGTCCGAATCACTGAAGCCGAGATTGAATCGTTGCTAAAAGATATTTTCCAGGTCATATCTGAATTGCATTCCGAGATCATTGGCAATGTCAGGTGAGTTGACGCCGAACAAATCGCTGCAGCGGACGTTTAACCCGCCGCCCATTTTTGCTTCCGCAAAAACGGGGGTCGCCTCAAACGCCTCTGAACTCAGGCGTTATGGGGCATCGTTACCCGGATGAGCTTTACTGCTAAGTTTATGTTCCTGGTGGTCATCACCGCGAGTATCGCCTGGGCTAAACCGGATGTTTTTCTGAAAACGAAAATGTACTTACCGTTTCTCCGATTTTCAGCATTGTACCCAATGGAAGCGGCGCGGAACCAGATAAGCGGATTCTGTACCTTGCAGTTCGATGTCGCGGAGAGTGGCGGTGTTGAGAATCCACAGGTTCTGGCTTGCAGCCCGGAAGGATACTTTGAAAGACCATCGATTGAAGCACTTTCCAGGTTCAGGTATCAGCCCTCGAGCTATAGAGTCGCTGGTGTAGTTGAAGCCTTTTGGTTCTCCGCCGAAATCAATTCAGAGTACAGCCACTGGAAAAACCTGGGCGTCTACAACAGGGTCAAGTGCAGAGAAGCCGTTCACGAGTGTCATGCAGTCTTGGCGGCCCCATAACAAGCAAAGGCAGCAAGGGCGCTTCGCGCCGGGACGCGCTAACGCGCGCCCCTGCTTGCGGCGTTAATTGCCCTCCTGAGCGTCAAAACGCTATAGCGCTATAATGTCTTAACGCTGTCTGGAGGTCATTATGAGTAATTTATCAAAGCGTTCAACTATCTATTTTGAGCCAGATATCCACCAAGCCCTGAAAGTACGGGCTGCTTCATCACATTTGTCCATGTCAGAGCTTGTTGACGAGGCAGTCCGCCTTCTTATGAATGAAGACCAAGAAGATTTGGCCGCATTTTCTGAGCGAGAGGGCGAAAAAGAGATCAGCTATGACGCCTTGCTTAATGATCTAAAGAAGCATGGCAAAATTTAAACTTACCTTTAAGAAGTCTGTTGCCAAAGACTTACGGAGCATCCCGTCAGCTGACGTTCAGCGCTTTCTACAGAGAGTCGAAATGCTGGCGGAGAACCCCAGAGGGGAAGGGTGCGTCAAGCTTTCAGTCCAGGAACGGTATAGGGTGCGCCAAGGCGTTTACCGTGTTGTCTACGAAATCCGTGACGAATCTCTCATTGTTTTGGTGGTAAAAGTTGCGCACCGTTCAGCCGTTTACAATGGCAATTAACAAGGCCATATTGCGGACAAATTCCAGTTGCCGCAAATGGCGGCGTTATGCAGTCGGGCGCGTCGCCTAATGCAAGAGATAAATTTCAGTATTGAAGTGAAAGAGCTCCTGGAATCCTATGGGCTTCCCGTAGCCGATATCCCAGGGAATGACCAAATTCGGCTTTTTGGTATTAAAGCGGATGGGGCGCTTACCGCAGTCGTTGGTATAGAGGTTTATGAGGAATATGCCTTAGTTCGGTCGCTTGCCGTTAAGCAGCAATTCCGGGGGAGCGGGATTGGACGAAACCTGATCGCTTCATTGGAGGACTGGGCGAGAACAAAGCGTGTGGCCAGGCTGTTTCTATTGACCGAAACAGCGGGCCGCTTCTTTGGGTATCAGGGATACAGGCCTATTCCGCGTTCCGAAACACCGCAAGTGATAAAAGATACATCTGAGTTCTCAGGTATATGCCCTGGTTCTGCGGAGCTAATGATCAAAGAGTTGATTGCTAGCAATGAGTCCACCGCGTACCAGGACAAAGCCGGCGCCAGTTAATTCGAGCGTTATGTGCCATTAAAGCTTCGGGGGCATCTTGAGTAAGATTCTGGTTTTTGGAAACTCTGGTTCTGGTAAGTCCACGTTTTCCAAGCAGATTGCACGGAAACTCGGTTTGGCTCACTTAGATTTGGATGTCTTGGCATGGCTTCCGACAGAGCCACCCAAAAGAATGCCTATTGAAGAATCCAAAGAAAAAATTAATGATTTCATAGCCGAGCATGAAAGTTGGGTGGTTGAGGGGTGCTATACCGATTTATTGGAACTCCTGAAACATGAGGCATCGGAAGTTGTATTTATGGATCTAACTGTTGAGCAATGTATCGCCAATGCCAAGAGTCGTCCATGGGAGCCGCATAAATACACGTCCAAAGAAGCGCAGGATGCCAACTTGGATATGCTGATAGATTGGATTAAGGACTATACATTCAGATCAGACTCATTTTCTTATGAATCGCATCGTAGATTGTATGAATCGTTCCATGGAAAAAAGATTGCTTATACGGAGAATCAAGCCCACACATGACGATGCGCTGTAGATCGAGGGCCAACTTCGTGCACTTTATGCGCTGTCGGTTAGCTCCGAATTTCGCGCACAAAGTTAACCGCGCCTAAGCGCGGCGTTAGGTGTAACCGGTGACCGCCGGTGAGAGTTGTCTCCACAGTTCGCAGAGGTTACGGAGTACTTCGACACCCACCTGGCGGGATCGGTCTTCGGCTTCGTATAGGATCCACGTTCCCGGTCAACTCTGCCTTGTCTATCAATCAACAGAGATAGGCGAAAGAGAAGGCTAGTTTGGCGTCGACCACGCGCAGTAGTCTAACGATCACGATCCAATATCGAGAGACAGAGGGACCAGATGATAACCGCCTACCAAATAGCCATCGTATCCGCCGGTGTATTCTTCCTCAACGGCCTGGTGACGGGTGTCTGGAAGTATTTGCAGATAGCCGCGAGCGACAACGCTCAGGCACATCCCTATGTGGATATCGCCCACAGGGCCTCATTGATGTACAGCTTCGCCACGATCCTGATTGCCGTGTTCGTGGACATCAGCCAGCTTCCAAACATGGTCGAGATTATGGCAACGCTTGCGCTCATTGTGTACTTCGCGCTGGCAATCGCCATCTACATGATCCACGGCTATCTCGGCGACACTGACAATCAGTTGCGCGAGATTAACGCTGTGACCCGCTGGTTCATGTGGACGCTAATAGCCGCCGAACTCGGCGGGTTTCTGATCTTGTTCTACGGCGTTCTGGTGGCCCTTTAAATCCGATTGATCGGCTGGTGATATCGCTCAATGCCGTAGGCGATGTTAATCTGCCCGCAGGCGATTGGCGGTTTCGGTACTACCTGATGAGACCAAAGGGAATGAATACAATTCAGAGACTGATGCGTTCGCTCTTGCTTGCCTCTGTCGCACTGAACATCAGTGCATGCGATCAAGTCTTCACTGAACCGCTCTTTGAAGCGGATGGCAAGCTTACCGTCGCCGAGCTGGACTATTTTCTCGGGGGAATGAAAGAAGCGGCCAACCTCAGTGAAGAGATGGACAGCTGTATCAAGGCGCAGGCAGAGCGTCGCGCGGAGATTGCGGGTGACCCGCAGACCATCGATCCAGAATCGCTGTCGCTGCCAGAGGAAAGTTGGGTGCCTTTGGGAAAGTCGGATAAGCGCATCATTCTGGCTCAGCTAGTCGTGACGGAGGCCAGTGTCTTCTGTTCGACAGGGCAAGAAATGTGAGTGCCTGGCAGCAGGACAAGCTGGCAGTGGACTAGCATCACTTTGATGGGCCATCGAATCACGGCGCTTTTTGGCTCTCGCCAGCTCACCTCAGAGTCCGCTGCAGGGCCTCAAAGGGAGATCCGCTCTTGACCTATCAAGCACTTGCCGATGCCGTTCTTCTGCTGCACTTCGGCATTGTCCTCTTTGTCGTGTTGGGGCTCCCCGCCGTCATCATCGGCAACCGGGCGGGGTGGGCCTGGGTAAATCAGTTCGCGTGGCGCCTGGCTCATCTTGTCGCTATCGTGGTGGTCGCTCTACAGGCCTGGCTTGGACAGTACTGCCCGCTCACGATTCTGGAGTCATGGCTTCGCGTTCAGGCGGGGGGCGCGGGCTACACTGGCAGCTTTATCGAGCACTGGCTGCAAAGCGTGCTGTATTACGAGGCACCTCTGTGGGTTTTTGCGACTATCTATACTGCCTTCGGCCTCATGGTGGCATGGGCGTGGTGGCGTTACCCACCTCGGTCGAGCAAATAGAAGGATCATCAAGCTTAGTTATGCGAACGTGACCGACAGCGTGTGTGGAACCCTTATCATTTTCAGACTATGAGTAGCGAACGCGTATGATGCCGTAATGATGCGGCGCTTCCTGGTTTGGCAAGCGTCCCGGAGACTCCCTGTGAAATTCGACATATCGAGTAATCTCAGAATCAGCCCCGAGGATATTTCCGGGCTGTTCACCATGGAGGGCGTGAACCGGGAGTTGCGTCCGCTCATCCGCATGACCGTCCCACGGGCGTGGGCCGGCAAGCCCATCGCCGAGTGGCCCACCGGCAGAGTGCTTTTCTCCAGTTGGATACTCCTGTTCGGAGTGCTTCCCGTCGATCGTCACACGTTCTTTTTCCAGCGCATCCACCCGCAGCAGGGCTTTGTCGAGGCATCGAGCTCTCTCGCCAACGCGGTGTGGCGGCACCAGCGGGAAATCACCTGGAGTGGCGCATTCTGCAGAGTCAAGGACACATTGGAGTTCCAGCCCAGATTGCCGTTCCTGGGCCGGGTTTTGGCACCGGTTTATCGATTCGTTTTCAGACACCGCCATCAGGTGCTAAGGTCGCACTATGACGTGGGCGACGGCTGATTCAGCCAATCGCCAGCGCGACGTTGCGGCAGTTCGACCGATGCGCCCCCGGACGTCATTTCCATATCAGAAGGTGGCGGGTGTTGAGTACACAGAATCAGGTTTCGCTCCGGGAGATTACGGCGGAAACGGTCCGGGCCGTGATGCAACTCGCAGTATCTGACGATCAGAACCGGTTTGTTGCACCGAATGCCTGGTCGCTGGGGCAGGCCTTGTTCTCACCGGAGGCGTGGTATCGGGCGATATATTGCGAAGAGGAGCCTGTGGGTTTCGTGATGCTTTCGGACCAGTCTCGGGTGGTTCCGGTACTTGAGGACCCGAAGGTGGAGGTGTGGCGATTCATGGTCGATGCGAAGCACCAGCACAAGGGTATTGGGCGGGCCGCGATGCGTCTGGTCATCGAGCATGTGCGACGCGCAGGTCTGTTCAGGGAATTGGGGATTTCCTATGTACCGGGTGAGGGAAGCCCCGAACAGTTCTACCGCTCCCTGGGCTTCAGGCCCACGGGCGAGGTGGAGGACGGGGAAATTGTCATGATGCTGTCACTCGGGAATGACGATGACTGAGCACGCCGGGTCTTGCCTGTGTGGCGCCGCGAAGTTCGTGGTGCACGGGGATTTCGACAGCTTTTACCTCTGTCACTGCCAGCGCTGCCAGAAGGACACGGGGTCTGCCCACGGGGCAAACCTCTTTTCGCAGTCAGCCACATTGACCTGGCTGGCCGGTGTGGATCAGGTGACGTCCTTCACCCTCCCCGGCACTCGACACAGCAGAAGCTTTTGCAGCCGCTGTGGTTCGGCTTTACCGGGCGTTCAGTCGGCGGGGTTGCTCGTCGTTCCGGCAGGGTGTCTGGACACGCCGCACCCGCTGTGGCCAACGGCGCACATCTTCACCTCCAGCAAAGCCGCCTGGGATAGCCTGTGCGATGACGTCCCCGCATTTGAAGGGCTCCCAACCCGTGTTTAGAGGCCAGGGGCTGACCAGGCCACGATGCATATCGTTACTCGGTGCGCCGGTGTTCGCCGTTGTGGTTGCACTCGGATCACATCTCTCTCCGGTGCTGGGCTATGTGTTTGCCCTGCTGGCGCTTGTCATGATTGTGGTTGCATTACACATGGAGTCTGTATGGCCCACACAATCGCGACAGGAGCATGCTCTGGTCTTCACGCTATTCTGGGGAACAATGCTCGGGGGTGTGGTACCGTTTATCGTGGCAGCCTTTCGGGAAGGCGGTTTGTCTGCGGTGATGAGCATCTTCACCTCATAGGCGCCACACCCACGGTGCTACGGAGAACACAATGAAGCAACAGGCGCTGCGAATCTGGCCGCTGCTCACGGGCACGCACCGTTATGAGAAGGTTGTATCGACCCGCAACCGGGGCCACGGCCAGTTCATCACCGCGCCCATTCTGGCCTACCTGATCGAGACTCCGAATGGCCGCATTCTGTACGATGTGGGCTGTGATTATCAGAAAATTGCCACCCCTGAACTGCGCTCGAAATACTACGACCCGATGCGTGATTTCTTCGACCCACCGGTGATGGACGACAGCCAGCGCATACCCAGCTACCTGCGGCGGCTCGGCCTGACCGCCCGGGATATCGACCTCGTGTTTCTCGGCCATCTGCACTTCGACCACGCGGGTGGTCTGTGTGATCTGCCGGGCTGTGAGGTTCACGTACATGCTGACGAGGTGCAGGCGGCCGCGACGCGGCTGGACAGCGGTGTTTTCGCCGACGAGGTGGCCGGCGCCAGTGGGTGGAACCTGCAGAGCGCGGAATACGAGGTTGCTCCCGGCGTCCATGCCCTGTGCACGCCGGGGCACACCGCCGGCCATATGTCGCTGTTTATCGAACTGCCCAAGGGTCGGCCGGTGATTTTGTGTGGCGACGCGGCGGACCTGACCGAAAACCTTATCGACGAGATTGCACCGGGCTATTGCTGGCAGGACAACGAGGCACTGGCCATCAGCAGTATCAGGCGCATGAAGTCGATCGCCGAGCATGAAGACGCGGAGCTGTGGCCAAATCACGATTTCGAGTTTTACCGCGGCCTGCCGGCGTTTCCTGCCTGGCGAGAGTAGGGGCAACGGCGCAACCCTGCGGGTGCCAAGCCGAAGATGCTGTTTCTGCGTATACCGATGACCCGTTGCCAAGCCTGGGGTAGGATAGGCGCACGGAGCAGGCGACAGGCCGGAACGGAACAGATTCCAGAACCTATACGGAGAATACACGATGCTGAATCATGTGATGATTGGCTCTGACGATATCGAAAAATCCAAGCGCTTCTACACTGCCGTCCTGGGTGTGCTTGGCGCAGGCGCACCCATTGAGCACAAGAACGACACCGGGCAGACGCGTCTGTTTTTCATGCACGATGGCTCCACCTTCAGTGTGAGCGAGCCCATCAACGGCAAGCCGGTCACCACCGCCAACGGCTCAACCATCGGCTTCGTCTGCAATTCGCCGGAACAACTCCAGAAGTTCCACGATGTCGCCGTTGCCAATGGCGGCACCAGTGTGGAGGATCCACCTGGTCCCCGCGAAAGCACCATGGGCGTTATGTATCTGTGCTACTTCCTGGACCCGGACGGCCACAAGATCTGTGGTATCCACCGGCCCAGCTGAACCCTTTCCAACAGCCATTCCCGGGAGGTGAGCATGGTAGAGCCCTGCGATGAAGGCGTTCTGGAAGCCTCGCTGGCGGCGCTTAACAAGCAGGCGTCGGCGGCATGGTGTCTGCAAGACGGCAAGCTGCACCGGGAATTCAAGTTTCCCGATTTCGTCTCGGCCTTTGCTTTCATGACACGGGTGGCACTGCTTGCCGAGCGGGCGAATCATCATCCCGAATGGTCCAACGTCTACAACACGGTTGTGATCGACCTGACCACGCACGATGCGGGCGGTATCTCCCCGAAAGATTTCGACCTGGCGCGCGAGATCTCGCTTGCTGTCTGAAGAGGAGACATCGCGCGTTATCGAGATGGCCTGGGAAGACCGCACGCCATTCGAGGCGATCGAGTCGCAATTCGGGTTGAACGAAGCCGGCGTGATTGCACTGATGCGCGTGAGCCTCAAGCCGGGCAGTTTCCGGCTTTGGCGAGCGCGTGTAACCGGCCGGGTGACCAAGCATGCCAGGTTGCGAGCGCCCGGTGTCTCTCGGGGGTACTGCCCTACGCAGTACAAGCCCCGGTAGTTGCTGCGGCGTCGGTGGTTTCACCGGTTCGCGGCCTGTACCATAGGCGATACCGCTTCCCGGGTGACGGCTCTTGACGACGACCAGACAGCAACCCAATAACCCACTGCATGGGATCACCCTTGAAAAGGCGCTGACCCGGCTCGTGGAGCATTACGGTTGGGACGGCCTCGCGCTGAGGATCGACGTGAACTGTTTCAAGAGCGATCCCTCTATCAGGTCATCGTTGAAGTTCCTGCGCAAGACCGAGTGGGCCCGCAACAAGGTTGAGCGCCTCTACGTTTCGACCTTCGATTCGCAATCTCCCTGGGGGCATTCCCAGCGCTGAAAGCAGGAGCCGTGTACTTATGAGGTTTATCACTACCTTGGCAGTGCTGGCGCTGTTGGCCGCTTGCAGTCATGAACAGATTTACTCCGCGGTACAGCAGAACCAGCAACTCGAGTGTGCCAAACTGCCGCAGAACGCGTACGAAGAATGCATGCGCGAAACCGGAACGTCCTACAGTGAGTACGAGCGCAAACGCCAGGAGCTACTCAAGGATGACTAACCCCCCGCCGACGCCGTCCGGCTGTTGAGCGCCGTCTATGGTGTCGAAAGCCAAGCTCTACGCCCAATTGGACCGTTTGGAGGACGAGCTGGAGGAGCGGCTGGTCGTGCATCTGGAGGCGGCAGCAACGGGTGCCAACGACTTTGCCTTCTGTGCAACGGATTTCAGGGCAGCCTCGCGACCCAACGATCGCATCGACGCGGAGGCCGACGCCCTGGTGCATCTCGGCCGACGTATCCTGACCCTGAGAGAGAAGCTGGGTGAGTCATCGGCGGGCACCCCGGCAGAACGTCTCTGCTGGTATTGCCGCAAATGGGGTGAGGCGGGAGATGACGGGCGGACAGCCGCGCGGGAACTCGCGAGCGATTTTCTGCAGGAGATCGGCCAGCGCCAGGCAGGCGAAGACTGAGTGCGGGTCGCAACGCGCAAGTGTGCACGCGCTGCGCAGTGGCTGCGACAGGGGTTCCGCCGTTCTACATGCTGCATATAGCGCTGCACTTTCTGGTTCCCCTGCTGGTGGCACGGCTGTTCTTCCGCCGCCGGTGGCAAACTGCGTTCCTGGTGATGGTCGCCACCATGCTGGTTGACCTCGATCATCTGCTGGCACAACCTATCTACGACCCCGGCCGCTGCAGTATCGGCTTTCATCCATTGCATCAGCTGTGGCTGATTGCTGTGTATGTGCTGCTCAGCCTGTTTCCCGCCAGCCGCCTGGTGGGCCTGGGTTTGTCGGTGCACATGCTGCTGGATGCAGCGGATTGTCAGGTGACCAGCGGGGTTTGGGTCCACCCGGGATGATCTCCCTGGGCCGTCCTCGTTGTCCGCCGCGGTCTGTCTGGTCTATTCTCTCCCTTTCGTTGGATGGATGTCGCACAGGGGCAGGGTATGGATTGGCGCGGCAGGCGGCGCAGTAGCAACGTGGAGGATCGGCGCGGTCAGCCGGTCCGCGCCGGCGGCGTGCCGGGCGCTATGCTCTTGCTGCGTATTCTGCCCTGGCTGCTGCGCAGTAAGGCCGGGCGCATCATGCTTGGGTTGGGTGTGGTCGCGTTTGTTGGTGCCCGGATGCTGGGTATTGACGTGTTGCAGGTTGCGCCAGACTCGGGCCCGGCGGCCACAGCGGCGCCCATCAGCGCACAGGAGCAGGAGCTGGCCGAGTTTGTTGCGGTTGTGCTGGCAGATACCGAAGCCACCTGGCAGGCAATATTCGACGCATCCGGCGCCACCTATGAAGAGCCGGTGCTGGTGCTCTTTCGCCAGCGGGTTGCCTCTGCCTGCGGTTCGGCCAGCGCCGCCGTCGGCCCTTTCTATTGCCCCGCGGATCGCAAGGTCTACCTGGATCTGAGTTTCTTCCGCGACCTCGATCGCCAGCTGGGGGCGCCCGGCGACTTCGCCCAGGCCTACGTGATTGCCCATGAGGTGGGGCATCACGTGCAGACCCTGCTGGGCATCAGCCAGCGGGTGCGCGCCAGTGGGCAGGGCAGGCCCGCCGCCGACGTGAATGCGCTGTCGGTGCGGCAGGAGCTGCAGGCGGATTGCTTTGCCGGAGTCTGGGGCTATGCGGCGCAGCAGTTCCGGCAGATGCTGGAGCCGGGTGACCTTGAGGAGGCGCTGCGCGCCGCGTCCGCCATTGGCGACGACCGTTTACAGCGCCGCAGCGGTGGTGACATTGTTCCCGACAGCTTCACCCACGGTACGTCGGCGCAACGGGTAGCGTGGTTCCGCCGCGGTTTCGAGACTGGCGATATGGTGCAGTGCGATACCTTTGCCGGCCCCGTGTAGCTGCGTCTACGCGATCATTCACGCATCAGGAGGGCCGGATGTCGGCTTTGCACCAACAGCACATAGACTGCCCGTATTGTGGCGAGTCCATCGAGGTGCTGATCGACGAAAGCGAGGCAGGCCAGCAGTATATCGAAGACTGCCAGGTCTGCTGTCGCCCGATTCTGTTCCACGTTGCCATGACCATGGATGGCGAGCTGTCGGTCTCAGTCCACGACGAGAACGAAGCGCTCTGAGCGCGTTGGTGTGTGGTGTGGTTAACCGCGTTATGATGGCCGGCCAGGCCGCAGGAGTGCGGCCGACTTGAGCGGTGCGGCTGCCCCTAAGGATCATTATGTTTGAAATTCTGCTGACGGAAGAGATTCAGGCCCCCCCTGAGGTGGTTTGGGAGGTGATCACGAATACCGCGGCCTACCCGCAGTGGAACACCTTTGTCGTTGCCTGCGAGTCCACGTTCCAGGTGGGAGACCCGATCCACATGAAGGTCCGGGTCCTGCCGTTCATGGTGCAGCCGCAAACGGAAACGATCTGGCGCAATGAGCCGGGCCGCTTGCTGGATTACGGTATCAAGGCTCCGCTCGGCGCACTCGCGAGTACCCGTCAGCATCGCCTGTCAGCAACACCCTCGGGGGGCACGCATTACGAGTCCCTGTTCCGGCTGGAGGGGTGGTTCTCGCCCGTGGTGGGGTTGCTCTTTGGCGCCCAGCTGCGCCGCGGCTTTGGTGAGATGACCCGCGGCATTGCGAACCGCGCAATGGACGTCAATGCCGCGGTCCGGGCCTGACGCTCAGGTGAAGAAAACACTGTGCAGCAGGCGCCCCGGCAGGGCGATCGCGCCAATCGCGGCGCCCACCGTACCCAGGTAGGCGCCGACGGCAAAACCGCGGTGGCGCCTGATGTTGCCGCGCCGAACCGCGATGACGGACACCACCACGCACACCAGCACCCAGATGGACAGCAGATGGATGGGCCCGTAGCCCATGAACAGGTTGCTGGGGCTGGTCAACCAGAATGATGAGAGGGCTGCGACGACCATCGCCAGCATCCAGGACCAGCCGATCCAGCGGTGGGTTGGCGTGCCTTTCGCAGAGGCCAGTTGCAGGCCCCCGACCGCCAGCACCCAGAGTGCCGCCGCAAGGTGTATGTAGACACTCATGGCGCGGCGGGAGTGCTTCCCGTTCTGTTGTGAACACGCATGATCTACGCCTCCTGATGATACGGTGAACTGCATGGTAGAGTGCGCGCGCCGACGCGGCAATGGCCTTGCTTGCGACCACCGAGCACCTCCCGCACAATGCAGGGCATTACGCTGCAACCCGATACCGCATCGCCGTGGCCACTGACGGAATTCTCTACATTGTTGTGCTGACCTTCGCCGCGGGCCTCTGCATGCCGTTGGGCGGCTGGATCGCCAGTTTCGAACGCATCCAGCGGCGCTGGCTGGAAAAGGAGGTGCGCCACTTTCTGATTGCCCTGGGTGGTGGCCTCTTGCTGGGTGCGGTGTACGAGGTGCTGCTGCCGGAGGGCCTGGCCCGGTTTGGCAATTCCGTTTCTGCGGTGCTGCTGTTTGTCGCGGGTGGCCTCGTGGTGTTTTTGCTGGAGCGGCTGCTGGCCGCGCGACGCCGCGAGGCGCCTCAGCTACTGGGTATGTTGCTGGACTATGTGCCGGAATCCATCGCACTCGGGGGGTTGATTGCGACTGATCCGTCGCTCGCACTGGTCCTGGCCATTGTGATCGGCCTGCAGAACCTGCCCGAGGGTTTCAATGCCTATCGGGAGCTTGCGGCGGCGGGGCGCGACTCCTCTGCGAAAGTGCTGAGCCTGATGTGCCTGTTGACCCTGCTGGGTCCTTTGGCCGGGCTTTCCGCGTATGTCTTTCTGGCCGATCTGCCGGCGGTGCTGGGGGCCATCATGCTGTCATCGGCCGGGGGTATCGTCTATCTGATGTTTCAGGACATCGCACCCCAGGCGCACCTGAACCGCCATTGGGCTCCACCGCTGGGCGCGGTGTTGGGGTTTGCGTTTACACTGTTAACGTCCCTCTGGTTGGGGCACGGTTAAGAGGTGATGCCATGTATCGTTTCCTGAGTTGTATGTCGCTGCTGCTTGTCACTACGGCCTGCACCGGTGCAGACAGCCCCGTGCCGTCAATGGCACTGTGCTCCGATGGCTGGGCACAGGGCGTCGAGTCGCAGTTGCAGACTGGCGATGGGCAGGGCCACGGGCCGGATATCGGCTCTGACGAGTGGCAGTCCGTTGTTGAGTTCCGGCTGGGTATACGCGATCTGCCCGGGCTGCCGGAGCGCGGCTCAGCGGCATGGTGTGCCTATGTCGACGCGCTGGCGATCAACAAGTCGCCGGTAATTTTCGTCTGTGAAGACGCAGCGGCGACGAAACTGGCCGTGCACTTCTTGCCCACCGAGCCGCGCACGCTAGTTGCCCGGAGCGGTGATCGCCTGGCATTGATGACACAGCAACGCAGTGCGAGCGGTGCGCAGTATGCGGGTGACGGTGCGGCACTCTGGGAGCATCACGGTGAGGCCACGGTAACCTGGGGAGCGGATGCGCCGGAGATGCGCTGTCAGGTGGTACGGTGATTTCGGGTGGCCGCTGTGCAGGTGTGAAGACCGCCTTCGCTAACCACCGTCCACCGCTTGGCGCACTGCTACGTGCGATGGCGCTCACGGTTCTGGGCCTGTTGACCGCCTGCAGCAACTACCCTGTGGGTAATCCGCAGGCGGACGTATCCTTTGACCGCTCCGGGGGCGCGCTGCCGCTCTCCCCGGTGCCCCTGTTCCCCGTGGTGGAAGTCACCGTCAACGGGGTGCCGGGTTTCCGCTTTATCGTCGATACCGGTGCAACGCCCACGGCCATATTCCTGCACCAGGGGACTCGTCGCCTGGGCCTGCGGGGCACGGAAACCATCGGTGTGGGCGGTTCCGGCGGTGATGCGGAGAGAGCCCAGGCCTTTCTGGCCACCGATGTCGACCTCGAGATCGGCCCCGTCGCCTTGCGGGGCATGACCGTCGCCGTCCTGCCCGCCGCCACCCTGCCGCCCCTGGGTACCGATGCCGATTTCGCAGTTGATGGCGTTATCGGCTACGACCTGTTCTCGCGCTTTGCGATCGAGGTGGATACCGCGGCCGGAACCCTGCGTTTCCTCGACTCCAGCGATGTGCAACGCCCGCCCTCCGCAGTTGAGCTGCCTTTGGCGGTTCGCGACTATGACGCCTACGTGCAACTCCCTGTTGTGCTGGAGAATCAGCAGGAGGAGGTGCTGTCTGACCTGCATCTGGATACCGGTATGACCGGCTGGATGTCGTTGATCCCGGATAGCACACCCGCCCTGAAGCGGCCCGAATCGGGTTGGCTGAACACCGGGCGCGGCGTACAGGGCGATATTCAGAGCCTGCAGCAGTTTGGCAATGCGGTTCGCGTCGGGGACAAGGTGCTTGGCCCGTTCCTCACCAGCTACTCCGATGATGGCACCAGCATGGGCCGCCAGGGCCGCCTCGGCTCGCGCCTGCTATCCCGTTTCACCTATACGGTGGATTATCCCGGTGAGCGTCTGCTACTCGTTCCGCGTGCCGACAGCTTTCGTGAACCAGAGCGCGGCTACCTTGGCCTCTGGGGTGTGCCGCACCAGGGCGGTATGCGGGTGTGGGTAGTGCAGCCCGGCTCCCCGGCAGACCTCGCCGGCATGCAGCCCGGACATTACCTCACTGTGAACGGCGAACCCTTTGCCGGAATGAGCTGGCCGGCGATGCATGACGCGCTGAACGGTGCACCGGACACGGTGGTCGAGCTTTGCCGAGCCACAGCTGCGGCGCCGGATTGCCGCACGGCGGTGTTGGCCGACGCGGCGGTGCCTCCGCCGCTGCTGCCCCGGCAGGCCACCGTCGTCCTGAGCGGCGTGTCGGTGCTGAAGTTCAGCGCGGAGGGGGCAGCGCTGGCGGCGGATCAGTCAGTGGTGATTGCCGCAGGCAAGATTCTGGCGGTCGGCGCTACGGGCAGTGTTGAGGTACCCCCGGGAGCGCAAGAGATCGCTGCCAACGGGCAGGTGCTGATGCCCGGGCTGGTCGATATGCACGTGCATGTGTGGGACGAGGCCGAATTGCCCGCCTATCTCGCCTATGGGGTCACCACCGTGCGCAATGCCTCGGGTATGCCCTTTCTGCTGGACCTGGCTGCCGCGGTGACGGTGGGTCGTCTCGCGGGGCCCGACATTGTGACAACCGGGCCGATTCTCAACGGCAGTGGCCCCAATGCGCAGCTCAATCACGTGATCGTGGAAACAGCGGCGGATGCGCGTGCCGCGGTGCTGCGCCAGCATGCACAGGGGTATCGGCATCTGAAGGTGTACTCCAATCTCGCCCCGGACGCCTACGCAGCCATCCTTGCCGCTGCGGCGGAGCTGGGCATGAGCGTCATGGGCCATACGCCCGAGGGGCCACGCCTCGACGGCATACCGGCACAGCGCCCTTTCGTGATTCCCTTCGCATCGGTGCTCGATGACGAGCTGGCCAGCATTGAGCATGTGGAAAGCATTGTCTGGCACGGACTCGGCGAGCGACTTGACGAAACCGCGATGTGTCAGCTTGCGGAAGACATCGCTACTGCCGGTGTACCCGTGACCCCGACGCTGGTGGCTCACCATAATCTCCTGCAGGTTGCACGCAGTGATGGCGCCTATCTGCAGCGTGAGGGTGCAGATACCCTGAACCCGTTCATCGCGCAGATGGAACAGCCGGTGTATCAGTTCTGGAGCGCCCAGCCTGCGGATTACCGGGTAGAACAGGATGCGTTTTACCTGCGGGCGACGAACTGCCTTTATCAGGCGGGTGTGACCCTGCTGGCGGGCTCCGACGCGGGTATTTTTGTCAACGTGCCGGGCCTGTCGCTGCTGGATGAACTGGAACTCCTGCAGGCATCCGGCCTGCCGCCGGCCGCGGTGCTGCGCACTGTCACGGTGAATCCCGCACTGGTGCTGGGTCGCGCCGACAGTCATGGCCGCGTGGCGGCCGGGTTCGAGGCCGATCTGCTGCTTTTGCCCGGCGACCCGTTGCAGGACCTGTCGGTGTTGCGCCAGCCGGTGGCTGTGATCAGCGATGGGCGTTGGTATGATCGCGATGCGCGCGCGCGTCTGCTGCAACACGCTGCGGCAGCGCGTTCCCTGCAGCGCAGCGAACAGCGTGTTCTGCAGGCGATGGCCGAGCAGGGCACATCACTGGAAGGTGTACCAATGCCATGAGTAATCTGCCGGCCTGCCCCGAATGCCATTCCCCCTACGCCTACGAACAGGGCGCCTTTCTCGTGTGCCCGGAATGCGGACATGAGTGGCATCCCGCCGACACCGCTGACCCGGCGGATGAGCCGCAGGTTGTCTGCGATGCCAACGGCAACCCGCTGGCGGATGGCGATACGGTTACGGTCATCAAAGACCTCAAGGTAAAAGGCTCTTCGCTGGTGGTGAAAGTCGGGACGCGAGTGAAGAATATTCGCCTGGTGGCGGGCGACCACGACATCGACTGTAAAATTGACGGAATAGGTGCAATGAAGCTGAAATCCGACTTCGTGAAGAAAGCATGACGGCCCCGGCTGATGCGGAGCGCTTCATGCGCCGCGCGCTTGAACTCGGTCGTCACGCGGCGGATACCGGGGAGGGCGGCCCTTTTGGCGCGGTGATCGTGCGTGACGGGGAGATCGTGGGCGAGGGCTGGAACCGGGTGATTGCGTCCAGCGACCCCACGGCTCACGGTGAGGTCATGGCCATTCGCGACGCCTGTGCACAAGCGGGCCTGTTCAGCCTGGAAGGCTGTGATATCTACACCAGCGGCGAACCCTGCCCGATGTGCCTTGGCGCCATTTACTGGGCCCGGCTGCGTCATGTGTATTTCGGATTTTCCATTGAGGACGCGGAACGCGTGGGTTTCGACGACAGGCGTTTCTACGCCGAGCTGGCACTGCCGCCTGCGCGGCGTGCTGTGGGCCAGACGCAGATTCTCGGCGAGGAGGCCTGCGAGGTACTGGACGCCTATCTGGGCCAGCCTGATCGCGCGCGCTATTGAGGGAACAGCCTGTGTCAGAACTTATCCTGCATCACTACGCACTGTCGCCCTTCAGCCAGAAGATTCGCAGCATGCTGGGTTACACCGGGCTGGCATGGCAGTCCGCCCTGACGCGAGAGATGCCACCGCGCCCCGGGCTGGCGCGCCTGGCGGGCGGCTACCGCAAGATTCCGGTGGCGCAATGTGGCGCCGATGTATTCTGCGATTCGCGGACCATCGCAGCTGAAATTGCCACACTGGCAGGCAACCCGGCACTGGCGCTGGAAAACCTCGATGAGGAAGCCGCGGCCTGGGCGGTGCGGGCAGATGGCGAGCTGTTTTTCCCCTGCGTGCTGACCGGCGGCACCCGAGCACTGCAACGCAAGGTGCGGGAGCAGATGTCCTGGCTGGATATCGGGCGCTTCATGCTCGATCGACTCTCCATGGGCCGCAAGGCGGCGGTCAGGATGCCCGGGCGCGGCGAAGCCCGGACGCTGGTGATGCAACACCTCGCCGCCATCGAGGCGCAGCTGCAGTCGCACTTCCTGTTCGGTGCCGAGCCCAATCACGCCGACTTTTCCACTTACCACGGCCTGTGGTTCATGCGGGAACTCGGTGAGTCGCCGTTGCTGGAGGACTTCCCGCGGACCCTTGCGTGGATGGCACGCATGGGGTGTTTCGGCGTTGGCAGCCCTCACGAGATTACCGTGGATGAGGCCCTGCTGGCTGCCGCAGCGGCGGAGCCGCGTCCGATCCCGGCGGCACAGCGGCGCGGCGCGGATGTGGGCAAGCCGGTGCGCATTGCGCCGCAGGATTACGGCCAGACGCCAACGGATGGCGTTCTGGTGGGTGTTGCGGCCCAGCGCTGGATTCTGGCGCGCGAGGTGCCTGGCCTCGGCACTTTGCATGTACACTTTCCACGACAGGGTTATACCCTCACCCGCGTGTAAGCACGGACAGACGAGCAGGCAATGGATGACAGGAATACAACCCGGCTGAAGCACAGCCGCGCCTACGCCCGCGCCAGCCGTCGGGCGCGGGTCGTTATGGAGCAGCCGGGTGGGTTGTCGGCGCTGGCGGCGTCCGCGGGCAAGAAAGCGGCGGCCCGCAGCGGTGCGCTTGCCGGGATCTGGCAGTCGGTTCAGGATGCCCTGCGGCTGGTGCGCGCCTATGCCAGCGGCACTTACCGGGAGATACCGTGGCAGTCACTGCTGATGCTGGTAGCCGCTGTGGTGTACTTCGTCATGCCGGTGGATGCCGTGCCCGACATACTGCTGGGCTTTGGTTTGCTGGATGATGCGGCGATCCTGGGCTGGACACTGCGCACGCTGGACGGTGACCTCAAACGCTTTCGCGCCTGGGAGGCACGCAACGAACCCGCGACGTCCGCTCCCGGCGCCGACCCAGGTGCGGCGGGGGATATCGATACCTGAAGCGCAGGCACGGTCGCGTGCTGCCAATCTATTGAACCAGCCGCCGGTGATGCGCCAGCCTGCGCGACATATTTGATCGCTGCTGGCTACCATGGGGGCTTCACGCCGACAGGACTCCACTATGACACTGGCCATGCTCCGCCCCGTTCGCCTCGGGGCGATAGACCTGAAAAACCGCATCCTCATGGCGCCCATGACCCGTGCTCGTGCGCCCTCCCGCGTGCCCACGCCGTCAATGGTCGAGTACTACCGCCAGCGAGCTGGCGCGGGCCTGATTATCACCGAGGCGACGCAGATCTCACAACAGGGCACGGGTACCCTGGCCACACCGGGGATTCACACGTCGGAGCAGATTGCCGGTTGGCGCGCGGTCACAGAGGCGGTGCATGGCGCTGGCGGCCGCATTGTCTGTCAGATATGGCACTGCGGGCGCGTGTCCCACAGCGTATTCCAGGAAGGGGGCGCAGCACCCGTGGCGCCCTCTGCGGTACGGGGAGCCATTCGCACCTTCACGGAAGAAGGTTTTGTGCCGACATCGCAACCGCGCGCGCTCTCACTGGATGAAATCCCTGCCGTGGTGAACGACTTTCGCCAGGCCGCTCGCAATGCCCTGGACGCAGGCTTTGATGGCGTACAGATCCACGGCGCCAACGGCTATCTCATCGACCAGTTTCTGCGCGATGGGGTTAACCAGCGCGAGGATCGTTACGGTGGCAGTATCGAGAACCGTTGCCGGTTTCTGCTGGAGGTCACGGACGCGGTCATCGACGAGGTGGGCGCGGACCGCACCGCGGTGCGCCTGTCGCCCTTCTCGACCACCTGGGATTGCCATGACAGCCAGCCGGCACCGCTGTTCCAGCATGCCATCGCGCAGCTTGGGCCGCGCGGTCTGGCGTTTCTGGAAATTGTTGAGCGTGTCTATGAATCCTCCGTCAGCGGCAGCGCTGTAGAAGCACAGGAGGGTTTCGGCATTGATGACCTGCGGGCGGGCTATCGCGGCCCGCTGGTGCTGAACGGTGGCTACAACCGCGAACGCAGCGAGGCGGTGCTGGCGGCGGGCGGTGCGGCGGCGGTGTCCATTGCGCGGCCCTATATGTTCACGCCCGACCTGGTGCAGCGCTTTGCGATCGACGCGCCGCTTAATCCCCCGGGGGACGACGCCGCGGTTTACGGCGGCGGCGATGCGGGTTATATCGATTTTCCGACCCTGCAGGGCTGAGTGCGGCCCTGTGGGCTCTGTCGCTACAGGGTGACCGTCGTTTGCGCTGGCGCGGCGCAGGGGAGCTGAATGGCAGCGGTGTTTGAGGTGTTCTGGCGCTTTCTGCTGCTCGGCTGTGTCAGCTTTGGCGGGCCGGCGGCGCACATCGGCTATTTCCAGCAGGTTTTTGTCCAGCGCCTACACTGGCTGAGCGCCGCTGATTACGCGCAGCTGGTCGCCCTGAGCCAGTTCCTGCCCGGCCCGGGGTCCAGCCAGGTTGGCTTTGCCCTGGGTCACCGGCGCGCCGGATTGCCGGGCGCACTGGCGGCATTCGTCGGATTCACGCTGCCGTCGTTTTTGCTCATGCTGAGTCTGGCGCTGTTTGCGGCGCAGTCTGCCGAAGCGCACTGGCTGGATGGCCTGGTGCGGGGCCTGAAGCTCCTGGCCGCGGTGGTGGTGGCGGAGGCGGTGCGCAGTATGGCGTTGATGTTCTGCCGTCACTGGCTGGGGGCCGCGCTCGCGGTTGCCACCGCGCTGTTGCTGCTGTGGAGTGCGGCGGGGTGGTTGCCGTATCTGGCGCTGCTGGTGGCAGCCCTGTTGGGGGCCGCAGTGCTGCCTGCGCAGGTCGACCCAACGGCGCCGGCACCCTCAACTGCAGGGCCGCGTTGGTCACCGCTGGTCGTGTTTTGCCTGCTCTTCGGGCTGCTGCCCGTGCTGGCCGATGTCAGCGCGGAGTGGCGGCTGTCCAGTCAGTTCTATCACAGCGGTAGCCTGGTGTTCGGCGGTGGCCACGTGGTGTTGCCCCTGCTGCAGCAGCAGGTGGGTGACGCGCTGGGCGAAGACCGCTTTCTGCTGGGGTATGCCGCAGCGCAGGCAGTGCCCGGGCCGATGTTTTCCCTGGCGGCATTCCTCGGCGCTGAGCTGCTCCCTGCGAGGCCGGTATGGGGTGCCCTGTTGGCCACCCTGGCGATTTTCCTGCCGGGATTTCTGCTGGTGTTGGGTTTGCAGACGGCCTGGCGCGCGGTGGCGGCACGCCCGCGCGTGCTGGGCCTGGTCGCGGGGGTCAATGCGGCAGTGGTGGGCCTGCTTGCTGCCGCCTGGGTGAACCCGATTGCCGGCAGTGCCCTGCACGGCTGGCTGGATGTGCTGCTGGTCACGGTGGGTTGGGCAGTGCTGCTGCGCTGGCGCCCGCCGATACTGGTGCTGGTGGCGGGGTTTGCCGCTATCGGTCTGCTGATGGGGGCCGCATGAGCCGCTGTCGCAAGCCGTGCTTTGGCACCGGCAACGTCCCGCGTTACACTGGCTGAATACGGTTGTAAGCAGCGTTTGCTGTTGTCTTTAACTTTACGGGAAGCCCATTATGTCCAACGAAGGTTATCACGAACCCATTGCTGAACTGAGCGACGAGACCCGCGATATGCACCGCGCCATTGTGTCCCTGATGGAAGAGCTGGAGGCGGTGGATTGGTACAACCAGCGTATGGACGCCTGCAAGGATCCAGAGCTCAAGGCAATACTGCGACACAATCGCGATGAGGAAAAAGAGCACGCGGCCATGGTGCTGGAGTGGATTCGCCGGCGTGACCCGGTCATGGATAAAGAGCTCAAAGACTACCTGTTTACCGACAAGACCATCGCGCACGAGTAAGCCGGCAGCGTCCCTGGCTGCCGGCGCGGCGGTCAGGGCATTGAAATGCCCATCAGCTGCCATTCACCCGCCTGGTCATCGTGTTCCGTGTAGCGGTACTTGACCTTCGCGCCATCGGGCGCGTTTTCGATCATGGCGTTTTTGGGTTCCTTGAACTGGATGCGGCTGCGGCGCTCAAGCTGGCACTTGCTGCCGGATTCAGCCCGTTGCGACGAATGGAACGCCACATAGACGTCGCGCCCCATCTGCTCGGCCTTTTTCTTGTCCACGGTCCCTTCCAGGATGCAGTCCTGTGTCACTTCCGCAACGCTGACTGCGGAAAACAGGGGCAGGCTGGCGATGATCAGTGCCTTGCTGATGAACCTCATGGTGTACCTCCTTGCGGCGTTTCCCAACGCCGTTGTTATAGTGGCAGGCAGTTGTGCTGCAACCTGCGTAATCTTGTCCTCAGCTTAGAGCGAATACTGCCTGCTCATCTATCGCTGTCACCTCAATGTCACAATAAATTCACATTTGTAGTGTAGGCGGTATTGCGCGGACGCGGGGGGGGTCAGGCAAACAGGCCGTGCAGGTACCAGCAGCGCTGGCGGCGGTCGTGGAAAAGCCAGTAATACTGGCCGCCATGGCCCCGTGCAATGTAGTAGTCGCGGCTGACAGGCTGCTGCCACCAGAGGTCCTCGATGCGCTCGGGGCCCCCCACCAGCTGCAGTCGCCCGCCCCAGTACAGTTCGCCGCCATTGCGGCGTGGCAGGGGCTGCGGTTCGGGCAGCAGCCAGAAAGGCCGGTGTGCACCCGTGGGTGCTGTTGTGGGCGCCTCGCCGGGTTCGGTGCCCACATGCAGGGCGCGTTCCGGCAGGTGTTCATCGCGACAGCCAATGGCGCATATCGCCTGCAGGCCCAGTCGGCTGCGCAATCGGTCCAGCAGGGCATGCAGGGGCTCGCGCTGGTTGCGCGGGCTGAACAGGTCGATGTCTGAGCTGTGCCCGGCGAGCAGCTCATGGCACTCCAGTACCAGCCCTTCGATGCCGGTGCGCAACGTGAGGGTGTCCAGCTGCAGGCGGGTGAGCTGGTACCAGGTGCTCCAATCGCTGTGGCGACTGCTGCTGCGCACTTGCAGGCTCCGGGACTGGCGGTCCACGGCCACCAGCCGCCAGTCGATGCACCCACTTTGCAGCTGTGTCTGGCGCAGGAAACCGCACAGTGCATGCAGTAACTGCTCCACGGCAGGCAGCAGTTCCGCCGTGGTTTTTACCTCATAGCCGAACCAGTACTGGTCGCTGAACTGCTGTGGCGGCTGATAATCCGGCTCAAGGTCGTTTTCCCGGCCGGTTAGCTGACGCAGGTAGTGTACGAATGGCTGCCCGCAGCGGCGCGTGAGCGCTGCCTCGGGCAGGGCCAGTATGTCGGCGAAACGGCGCAGCCCGGCGCGTTCCAGTGCTGCGACAGCTTTCGGGAATTCGTCCAGCAGGCCCAGGGGCAGGTGGCCGATGCGTTCCTGCCAGGCCTCGGTGTGGCGCGTGTCACAGCCTTCCTCATGAAACGATAGCAGCCAGGCGGCCTTGGGTGTGGGCGCGAGCCCGGCCTCGACCTGGTAGCCTCGGGCCTGCAGGGCGCGCTGTACCTCCTGCAGCAGGTTGTTCAGGCCACGGTGCAGGGTGAGGCAACTGCCAATTTCCAGTTGCAGGCAGTCGTCTCGCCAGATGTACAGGTGCGGGCTGACGCTGTAAGCCCAGCAGCACAGTTGTTGCAGGCAGTCCTGCTCAAGGGCACGGTTGCGGGTCAGGAGCTGCACAGGCAGGTCCTGCGCCAGTGCGCGCACGCTGGCGGTTGCCATACCGGCCCGCACACCCAGGCTGCTGGCGCAGTCGTTGGCGCGCAGCACACGCTGCTGCTCCAGCACCACGACGGGCTGTGTTTCGTCCAGTGTCTGGCACTGCAGCGGCAGCTGTGGAAAGCGCAGGCACAGCCAGAGGCTCACAGGGCCTCCGGGCGCAGGTGCAGAAACGGGAGGGGCAGATACCCCAGACTAATACTGTACATATATACAGTATTACGCCCCCCCGGGCCCCTGTCCAGCCCGAAGTATGTTTGGCCTTGGCGGCCATTTCCGTCATCATGGCGCCCATTTTCCGCACCCGGCGGGTCGCGGGAATCCCTTTTCACCATTATTGAGGTTGCAATGACACTACAGAAATACAAGCTAGCCGTGCTGCCCATGGCGCTTTCCACACTGTTGCTGGCCTGCTCGCGCGATGAGGCGCCTGAGCAGGCCGCCGCGCCGGAGGTTGCCGACGTCGCCGCCGCGACACAGGACGCCGTGCCCAAAGCCGCCGAGACGGCCGCATTTCGCACCTACCTTGAGGAAAACTATGCGGTGGATATGGCGCGCCTGCCGTATACCGCCAGCTACCGGGGAATCAAGACCAACCACGACCAGTGGGATCCCGTATCCGAGGAGTTTCTCGATGAAACCCTGGCGATCAACGAGGCCCGGTTGCAGCAGCTGGCTGACTTCGACCGCGCAGCGCTGTCACCCGCGGAGCAGATCTCCTACGACCTCTACAAGCTTGACCTGGAACGGCGCATTGCCGCGGATCGCTTCCGTCACCACCAGTTTGTGATTGACCAGTACCGCGGCCCCCATACCGAGGCGGCGAGCAGGTTGGTGAATATTCATCGCGTAGGTGACCTGGCGGACGCCGAAGCCTATATCGGGCGCCTGAATAACATCGCAGTCTGGTTTGACCAGGTGATCGAGCAGATGGCTATCCGCACCGAGAAGCAGCTGTTACTGGCCGACTGGCAGTATCCCCAGATCATTGAGGCAGCGCGCAATGTGATTCAGGGGGCGCCCTTTACCGAAGAAGGGGGTGACTCCACGCTGTGGGCCGACTTTCAGGGCAAGGTCAATGCGCTGGACATCACCCCGGAGCAGCGCGCGCGCCTGCTGGCCGAGGCACGCAAGGCCCTGCTGGAGTCAGTGCAGCCGGCCTACGAGCGCCTGATTGCTGCGGTCGAAGCGCAATCCGCACTGGCCAGCGGTGACGACGGGGTGTGGAAGTTCGATGAAGGCGAAGCCTTCTATGCGGAACGCCTGCGCTGGTTTACCACGACTGAGCTCAGCGCCGAGCAGGTGCACGCCATTGGCCTGCAGGAAGTTGCCCGCATTCATGACGCCATGCGCGAGGTGATGCAGGCGGTGGCGTTCGATGGCGACCTGCGGGCGTTCTTCGAGTTCATGCGCAATGACCCGCAGTTCTACTACCCGAACACAGAAGAGGGGCGCGCACAGTACCTGGCGCAGGCCGAGGCGGCGATTGATGCCATGTACAAGCGCCTACCGGAGCAGTTTGGCCTGCTGCCCCGGGCGGAGCTGGTGGTCAAGCGTGTGGAGGCCTTTCGCGAACGCTCGGCAGGCAAGGCTTTCTACAATGGCCCACCGGCTGATGGCTCGCGCCCCGGCATCTATTACGCCAATCTGTATGACATGAACAGCATGCCGATCTACCAGCTGGAGGCCTTGGCCTATCACGAAGGCGTGCCGGGCCACCACATGCAGCGCGCCCTGTCGGCTGAGCTGGAAAACCTGCCGGAATTCCAGCGTTATGCCAGCTTCACGGCCTTCACGGAAGGCTGGGCGCTGTACACGGAGGAGCTGGCCAGCGACATGAACATGTACTCGGATGCCTATTCCGAGTTTGGTCATCTGGCCATGGAGCTCTGGCGCGCCTGCCGCCTGGTCGTGGACACCGGCCTGCACAGCAAGCGCTGGACGCGGGAAGAGGCCATTGAGTATCTCGTTGAGAACACGCCGAATTCGCGTTACGACTCCACCAAGGCGATTGAGCGTTATATCGCCATGCCGGGCCAGGCCACGGCGTATATGATTGGCAAGCTGCGGATTCTGGAGCTACGGGAGAAAGCCCGTGCGGCGCTGGGTGAGCAGTTTGATATCCGCGCGTTTCATGACGAGGTGCTCAGGCATGGTCCGGTGTCCCTGTCCATTCTGGAGCAGAACATAGAGCGTCTGGTGGCCGATACGCTGGCCGCAAAAGCCTGATGCAGGCACCGTGTTCGCCGGCGTCGCTCAGACGCCGGCGTTCTCCAGCAGCCAGGTGATGATGACCTTGATCAGGAAGCCAAAGATTCCCATCGCCAGCCCCACGTACAGCATGATGGTGCCGAATTTGCCGGCGTTACTGCGTTTCGCCAGATCCCAGACGATAAAAACCATGAATGCGATGAGCGCGCCAACGCCCAGAGTGACGCCGTAGTCACTTAGCCACTGGTCCACGCCGGGCTACTCGCTGTGCACAACAGGCAAGCGTTCAGCGGCGCTGTTCAAGCGGCTGTGTCGACGCTGGCGTGCAAGTGCATGTTGCTGTTCAGGGAGTTGCTCACCAGGCAGTTGGCTTCCGCTTTTTCCAGCAGCTGTTTGGCCCGTTCGGCGTCGGTGCCCACGGGCACGGTGAGCTGTGCGGTGACGGTAATGTCGGTAAAGCGTGTGACGCGGTCAACCCGGTCCAGTGTGCCTTCGGCGCTGCACTGCAGTGCCACCCAATCCAGCTTGGACGCACGGGCAATGGCGCGAAACGTGAAAATAAAGCAGTCGGTCACGGCGCCGACCAGCAGGGCCTCCGGAGACCAGTTGCCACCCGGCCCACCAAACTCCTTGGGTGGCGCGGTGTCCAGCGCCGGGATGTCTTCGCCGGACAGTGTGACGCTGCCTTCAGCTGTGGCCGTAGCGGCAACCCGGTAGTGGTGAGGGAATTCCTGCATGCGCGTTCTCCGTGACAAGGCTGTACCAAGATGACCTCCCAAGGGCAGTTCATCCGCAGGACCCTATGCTAGCGGTCAGCCAGTCGGGAAACAATTGACCTGCCTCAACCGGCACTCATTGCGCTGCTGCCCGCCACGGTGGCCGGCCAGGCCGGCAATTCCCACAGCTGTGGCTGGTGCGGCAGTTCGTCGCTGGGTGACAGGTTCACATCCACCTGCTGCTGGCCGCCGCGCTGCTTGAGGATATGCACCTTGCGGTATTCGCGCATTTGCAGGCGCAGACCCACGGGCGAGCTTTCCGCAGCGGCCTGCTGTGAACGAAACAGTACACACAGGGTGTCGCTGTCCGCTGCGGCCAGCTGCAGTTTGCGCAGCTCGCTGTAGCGGTACTGGCTGTTGCCCAGCCAGCTGAAAACTGCGCTGCAGGTGCTGCTGCGCAAGGCCTGCTCAATGCTCCAGAGCAGATCCTCGCGGCTGCGGGGATGCACCAGCAGCACCTGCTGTGTGTCAATACCGCGAGCGGCCAGCAGGGGCGCATAGGGCGTCCAGGGGGGGGCGATAAACGCCTGCCAGCGCCCCTGCGCGCTGAGCCGCTCCATGGCGGGCAGGAACAGGCCCATGGCGCCCATGCCGGAGCTGTCGCTAAGCACTTCGACGGCAGTGGCTTCCGGCCACCCGCCCTGCAGCAGTGCAGCATCCAGCGCCCGGTAGCCTGTTTCCAGGCCACCGCTGTGGGCATCGCTGTTGGCGGAGTGTGGTAGCCCGCCGAAGTGGCCGCTGCGTCCGCGCCAGGTATCGCGGCGGAGAATAATCTGTTTCAGTGCTTCGTTCATGATGGCTTGCCTCCGAAGATTTTCATACTGTATGCATGTACAGTAGTTGCCCTCCGAAGGGAATGCAAGTGAATCTGCTGGCTGGTGACAGGGGGCAGCCTGAACCTGCCTGTCTGGGCGACAGGTCGACACGCTGTACTACTGTCTTCGCCAGACGGATGGCGACAGGCCAAACCAGCGGCGGAAGGCGCGGCCGAAATTGGCCTGTTCCCGGTAGCCCAGTATGTCTGCCACATCGGCCACACTGTAGCGCGCATCGCGCAACAGTTCTGCGGCGCAGTTCTGGCGCAGCTGTTCCAGAATGTCGCGATAGCTCGCCCCGTCCTGTTGCAGGTGGCGGATCAGGGTGCGTGGCGTGAGGTGCAGTTGGTCTGCCAGCTGCTCCAGTGTCGGCGGCGGGGCAGGCTGCAGGCGACTGGCCTCGAAGTGGCTGCGCAGCAGCATCTGTACGCGCTGTGACGCACCCATCTGGCTGGACCTGCCCGCCAGGGTATCCTGGCAGCGCGCGAGGTTACTGCGGTATACCGCTTCGTCGTACAGGGGCGAGGGCAGGGGCAACCAGGTGGCGGGCACCGACAACGAGGCGACGGGCGCAGCAAACTGCACCCGGGCCGCATAACAGGCCGCCAGCGCCTGTGGATCCCGTGGCGCTGCGCCGCTGAACGCCAGTATCACGTTGTCCCCCACCGGGTGACCGAGGATGGCGCTGAGCAATGACTCCAGCACTTTGAACACAATGGCCTCGATCCAGTGGGCAAACAGCGGGTCACCGGTTTCATCCTGCATCGTGAGCAGAAAGCGGTCTGCCTGTGTTGCGGTGGCCACTGTGACCGTGGTGATGCGCACGGCGGTGTAGCGCGCCATGACATCCAGCGCCGCACCCAGCGTCGGCGCGCTCAATGCGGCGAAGCCCAGTGGCCCGTGTGCCGCCATGCTGAACTGTTCGCCGAGTTCGGCAGGCCAAGCAGGTTGCGCCTGCTGGCGGGCGAAGTTGCGAAACAGGCGCGCCAGCAGGCGCCAGTCGATGTAGTCCTCACCTGCCAGCCGCGCTGCATTCAGGCCAGTGCCCTCCAGCAGCAGCGGCAGCGGGCAGCGGTCCGAGTGCAGCAGCAGGCGAGCGTAGGTGGCGGATACGTCCAGCGTGCGGGTCACAGGGCACCAGATGTCATTAAATGACTAATGATATGTCATTTAATGAAAGTCTGCCCGGGCCGCTCCCGTACTACACTGCGTGCAAATAACAGTAAGGATAGAGCAATGAGTGTCACCTACCGGCTGCAACACCCCGAGCAGGGGTTGATTGAATACACCGACCACAAGCGCTACCTGTGGATGTCGTCCCTCTTCATGCCGCTGTTCCCCCTGTTGGGCGTTGGCCTGTATTTTTACTGGGGCGCCGAATGGCTGCTGCTGGTGCCGCTGCTGTTCTCCTACCTGGTGATTCCCGTGCTGGATTACGCCCTCGGTTCCGACACCAACAACCCGCCCGAGGAGATCGTGCCGCAGCTGGAGGACGATCGCTATTACCGGCTGCTCACCTGGTTCACGGTGCCCATGCACTTTGTGGTACTCATCGTCATTGCCTGGTTCGTGGGCACCCAGCCACTCAGTGCCTGGTCGGTGATTGTGATGGCAATCACCGCCGGCAGTTACAGTGGCCTCGGCATCAACACTGCCCATGAGCTGGGGCACAAGAAGCCGGAACTGGAGCGGCTGCTGGCCAAGATTGTGCTGGCGGTGCCGGCCTATGGCCACTTCTGCATTGAGCACAACCGCGGCCATCACCGCGATGTGGCGACGCCTGAAGACCCTGCCAGCGCGCGCATGGGGGAATCCATCTACCGGTTTGTCTGGCGCGAGATCCCCGGTGCTTTCCGGCGCGGCTGGGCGGTTGAGAGCGAGCGCCTGCAACGCCTCGGCAAAAGCCCCTGGAGCCTGCACAACGATATCCTGCAGTCCTTCGCCATCAGCCTGGTGCTGCAGGGTGGACTGTTACTGGCCTTCGGCTGGGTGATGCTGCCGTTCCTGGCGGTACACAATGTCTGGGCCTGGTTTCAGCTGACCAGCGCCAACTACATCGAACACTACGGCCTGTTGCGCCAGCGGGAGGCCAATGGCCGCTACGAGCGCTGCCAGCCGCACCACAGCTGGAACGCGAATTACATCTTCAGCAATATTGTGCTGTTTCACCTCGAGCGCCACTCGGATCATCACGCGAATCCCACCCGGCGCTACCAGAGTCTGCGCAATTTCGCTGATATTCCCGAGTTGCCCAACGGCTATTACGGCATGTATCTGCTGGCCTACATTCCGTGGCTCTGGTACCGGGTCATGGACCCTCGCCTGCTGGCCCTGCCGCATATCCGCGGCGACCTGAGCAAGGTCAATATCGATCCTCGCCACCGGGCGGCTATCGAAGCCCGTTACGGCGATGCCTCCGCGGCGGTGGAGGTAGCCTCCGCGGGCTGAGCCTCCTGCAGCACATTGACTGTGCGGTCAGCCAGCCCGATGCCGGCCTGGTTCATGGTGAGGTAGGTGTGCGTCGCCCCGGCGTCGGTGATGCGCTCGACGTGATCTTCGTGCAGCGCGTGGGAGATGATTGGCCCGGTGAATCCCTTGGCGCGCAGGCTGCGCGCCGCCACCACCTTGGAGCCGATGTCATCCATGGCCAGTACCGCGGCCTTGATCTGGCTGATATCCACACCGCGCCAGAAGTTGCTGTCCTCGGCATCGGCAAACACCACGTTGCGGCCGGCCTCCGCGTGTGCCCGCGCCTTGTAGGTATCGCCATCCAGCCCGGCGGGTTGCAGCCCCTGTTTTTTCAGCTGGTCATAGGCGGCGGTGCCCGTGCGGCCCATGCCGAAAATCAACACGTCCGCGTCCCCCAGGCTGGTGGGTTGCTCGTCGGGGTGTATGGTGATGCGCTCAAAGGGCTGCAGACGGGGTTCCAGACGCGCGTAAAGGCGATGAGCCGTGCGGTTCAACGGCGCCGCGATGACAAAGGAGACCGACACGGCTATGGCCAGCGGCACGATCCACTCGGGCAGCAGTATCCCGGCGACGATGAGGCCGAACTCACTGTAGGCAGTCAGGCTGATGGCGGCGAGGAAGGAGGTGCGCGCGCGCAGGCGGAACGCCGTGAGCAACAGGAAGAACAGCAGGCCCTTCAGCGGCAGCATCAGGCCCACGCCCAGCGCAAACAGCAGCGCATCGACATCCGGCAGGCCAGACATGCCGATCTGCAGGAAGAAGCCGACGAGAAACACCTCGCGCAACCCCCACAGTGATTCGGCCAGTTCCTGTGAGCGGCGGTGGTTGGAGAGCAGGACACCCATCACCAGCGCACCGATCTCGGAGCTGAGGCCCATGGCGGTGAAGCCCATGCCGCCGATGACCAGTGCCAGCAGCATGCCCATCAGCACCAGCAATTCATCGTGGCCGGCGAAATCCAGCAGCCAGTACAGGAAAGGGCGTACGAAAGGCAGCAGGAAGATACCCAGTGCCCAGATATTGGGGCTCTGCCCGCTGAATACGGCGAGCACCACCAGTGCGATAATATCCTGCACAATGAGAATGCCGATGGCGGTTCGGCCGTGAAACACCGCCAGTTCCCGACGCGATTCGAGCAGCTTGGCGGCCAGTACCGTCGATGAAAAGGACAGCGCAATGCCCAGCAGCAGGGACGTCTGCCAGTCGGTTGCCAGCAGCAGGTGCAGGCCCGGGGTGAAAACCGCAACGCTGATACCGAAGTGCAGCAAGGCACCGCCGAGTACCTGGGGCTGGGCGATCTGGCGCAGCTTCAGCTTCAGGCCCACAGTGAACAGCAGGATCAGTACACCCAGGTGGGCAACGTGGTTGAGAATGTCGCCGCTTTTGCTCGGCATGCCGAGGCCGGGCCCCAGCAGGTTGATGGCAAAGCCGGCCGCGAGGAAGCCGACCAGCGGCGGCAGCCCCACCTGGCGCACGGCGAGGCCGAAAAAGAAGGCAAAGGAAATACAGACGACTTCGAACACGCAGTGGCCCCGGCGGCACTCTTCCGATGGTGAAGCCGATACTACCGCACTTTCAACAGCCCGTGTTCCTCCAGCTCCAGCATCAAGAGCTGCTGCACGATAAAGTCACGACTGCTGTCGGGGTGCATGAGATGGATGCGTTCCAGCCAGGGCCGCGCGGCCTCCTTGTCGCCGCGGTGCAGCAGCGCGCGCAGGACTTCCCGCAGGAATGTCGCCGGCTCATCGCTGAGGGCCTTGATGCGCCGCAGGCTGGCGCTCAGGGTGAGCTCCTCCGGGGTGAGGTCGGTGCCGAAGGGGTAGGCGGGCAGGCGTCCATCTGCGATGTGTGAACTGAGGGCCTTGGCGATGCGGTAGGGCGTGTTGTTGCGGGCGGCAGCCGGGACCTCGTAGTCTGCGGGCAGTTTGCCCTGTTCGATGGCCCAGTCGGCCAGTTCCTGCTGGAAACGGCTGTCGGCAATGGCGATCAGGCGTCGAATGACCTCGGCATCCGTCTGGCCACGCAGGTCTGCAATGCCGTACTCGGTGACGATGATGTCGCGCAGGTGACGGGGGATGGTGGTGTGCCCGTAGTGCGTCACAATGTTCGAGCGCAGTGCCTTGCCCTTGCCCCGGGTGCTGCGTATGCACAGCACCGAGCGTGCGCCGGGCAGGTCGTGGGCCATGGCAACAAAGTTGTACTGGCCGCCCACACCGCTGATCACGGTACCGTTCTCCAGCGCGTCGGAGGTGACGGCGCCGCTCAGGCTGACCATCATCCCGGTATTGATGAAGCGGGCGTGGCGCCTCTGGGCACAGTACAGCGGGTAGTCCAGCAACAGCTGGTTGGTGCGCAGTACGCTGGTCATGCAGATGCGTTCCTGTCCGGCGTCATCCAGGTCGCGCAGTTTCTGGTAGAAATCCCGCGGCCCGAGGAAGAAACCGCCGTGCAGCACCCGGCCGTGACGCAAGCGCCGCCCCTCACCGGCTTTCACGAGGGCGGCCCGCGTAGCCGGATCCTCCATGCTATTGGCCAGGGTAGCGCCCTCCAGTGACAGTCCGCCCTCGGCCAGTTCCAGTGTGTCTGGCAGAATGCCCCAGTACTGCAGGGTTTGCAGGCATTCGGGCGTCAGTTGTTCGGGCAGCACATTGCAGCGGCGCAGATAGTCCAGCAGGCGGGCATCGATCGCTTCTGAAATCAGCCCGTCATTCAGACCCTGTTGCAGCGCGAGCAGGTCGTAGACCCGGCGCTTCACGACCCCGGCCTCCATCAGGTGCAGCATGCCGTTGACGAACATCTCCGTGGAGACGTAGAGGCCCTGCTCGAACGGGCCGTGTTCGGTTTGGCAGCCGCTGTCGATACGGGTCAGCCTGTCGACCGCGTCCTGCCAGGCGGCGGGCTCTTGCTGGCGCAGGATAAGCGCATGGGCGACCGCATCGCCCAGGGCGCCGATACCGATTTGCAGGGTGCCGCCGTCCACCACCAGCGTGCTGGCATGTAGCGCGGTGGCGTAGTCGGCGGCGGGTACAGCGGCGTTGGGCACGGCAAACAGGGTGCGCTGGTACGCCGGGTTTTCTACAACGCCGTCAAACAGGGTGGCGGGCACTTCCGCGTCATGGCGCATGAAGGGGAGATCCCGGTGAACCTGGGCAAAGCAGAGGAAATCGTTCTGCCCTTGTGCGCGCTTGCTGCGAATGACATCCAGCGCCACGTCCGGGTTGCAGGACAGGCTGAGTGACAGCCCGTGGTCCGTATCGCGCGCGGCCACCAGTTGCAGCAGCACGTTCACCCCGGCGGCCATCATGTCGCGGGCAATGTGCGTGTAATTGCTGGAGATGTACTGCTGCTGCGCTGCGGGCATGTTTTTCATTGATCCGGCTTTGAAGTACAGCTCGCTCACCTGGATGTTGGGCGGCAGCCCGCCAGCGCGCTGGGCCTCCATATACGCCAGCGGTTCATAGTCGCCAAAAATACGCTCCACAATGGGGCCGGCCAGCTCCGCCTCAATGTGACTGGCGGGCTTGGGCACCTCCAGCGACAGAGCGGTGTAGATGTGCAGCTCAATGTCCGGATCCTGCTCGGCACGCCGGAAAAACGCATTGATCAGCTGCACCGGTTTGCCCAGGCCGAGTGGGGCACCCAGTCGAATTGTCTTACCCAGCCTGGCGATTGTGTAATCGACGCAGGCTTCCGCTGTTGCAAACCGCTCTGTCATGGTCATCTCGCTCTTTGCCAGTTTTTTTGGTGCAGGAACAAGACTATCAAAGCACAGGCGCCAGGGGGGTATCTTGATCTGGCGCAAGGCCGGCAGCCGCCGGGTGGCCGGAAGGGGAGATCAGCCGGCGAGGGTCAGCAGGAGGCGGTCCAGGCGATCCCAGGGGTTACCGTCGGCATAGCCCTTGACGCTGCCATCGACCTGCAATGCATCCTGCAGCAGAGCGCCCAGAGTGCGACTGCTGTGGCGTCGCAGGGCGCGGGTGACGGCAGCTTCGCGGCTCTTCCAGACCCGGTGACTGTTGAGCACGGTGCCCAGCGGCTGGCATGCCTCGACCTCGAGCTGCAGCGCATACAGCGTACGAATTTCCCGTGCCACCGCCCACAGCAGCGGCACGACATCGGTGCCCTCGGCCCGCAGGCCGTGCAGCATGCGCAAGGTCGCTTCGGGTTTGCCGGCCAGCGCGGTATCGACCATGGTGAAGAGGTTGTAGCGCGCGTTGTCCAGCACAGCGGTAGTGACTGTCTGCAGGGTGACGTTATCCCCGCCGGCCAGCAGTTTCAGCTTTTCGACTTCCTGTACGGCTGCATACAGATTGCCCTCGAGACGTTCGGCGAGCAGTTCCAGTGCATCCTCATCAATGCCCAGACCCGCCTGGCCCAGTCTCTGGCGCAGCCAGCGGGGCATGTCGCGCGCGGTTACGGGCCACACCTGGACCACGGCGCCGACTTTGTCCAGCGCCTTGAACCACTTGCTGTTCTGGGACTGGCGGTCGATTTTGCCGCTGATGACGAGGAGTACGTCGTCGCCGCTGGCCTGCTCCAGGTAGGCACAGAGCGCCTTGCTGCCCTCGGCGCCCGGCTTGCCGTCCGGGAGACGCAGCTCAATCACCTTGCGCTCCCCGAACAGGGACAATTCCGCGGCGCTGTGCAGCAGTGCTTCCCAGCTGAAGTCTTTGGGTGCTGTATCCAGCACCTCGCGCTCCGTGCATCCGGCGGCGCGAGCCGCGCTGCGTACGAGGTCGGCACACTCCTGCAGCAGCAGCGGCTCATCGCCCGTCAACAGGTAAACCGGCAGGCACTGGTCCTGCAGGTGTTTGGCGAGTTGCTCCGCCTTGAGCTGCATTATTGGGCTGCGGCGTGGAATCCGATCCGGCGCAGAATCTGTTGCGCCAGTTCGCCGCGCATCTCCGCCTGCAGGATGCGAATCTCTTCCGCTTTGCCCACCACATTGCTGGGATCGTTTTCCATCTGCTTGGTGACGACGGCCTCCGAGGGTTCCATAGCGATCGACCCGTCCGGTGCGCGTACCGTGAAGCGGGTTTGCAGGGTGAGTTCGAATTCCGCTGCCCGCGCCTCACTGGTGAGCGACAGGTTGCGCTGGCTGAAGCGCTCGGGCTCGAGCTGCAGGATATAGGCGGCGTCCTTGCGATCCACCCATTCGATACCGTTGGCAGAGAAACGGGAGCGCAGTTCCCGGGTGAATTCGCTGTTCGGGCTGCCGGTTTCCAGGTGCAGTTGCCGCCACTCGGCGGGGAGTCCGGTGGAGCTGGCAGCGCCCCGCAGCTGGAAGCCGCAGGCGCTCAGCAGGATGGCCAGAAACAGGGTCGATGCTATGCGTACCATGGGTAACGTCCCGGCCATCAGTTAGCCACTATGTTAACGAGTTTCCCCGGCACCACAATCACCTTGCGCACAGTCACCCCCTCCAGGAACCGCTGCACATTGTCCTGGGCCATGGCTTCTGCCTGCACGGCTGACTTGTCCGCATCTGCCGGCACGGAAATCTGCGCGCGCACCTTGCCATTGACCTGTACCGCCATGTCAATGCTGTCGCGCACCAGCGCTGACTCATCCACGGCGGGCCAGGGTGCGTCCAGCAGCGGGCCGGTGCCGTCCAGCAGCGGCCAGAGGTGGTGGCAGATATGCGGCACAATGGGGCTGAGCATCAGCACCACGGCCTGCAGGGCCTCGCGCACGACGCTGCGCGCCTCGGCGTGTGACTGGTCGAGTCGCGCGATGTCGTTGCACAGTTCCATGATGGCGGCGATCGCCGTGTTGAAAGTCTGTCTGCGACCGTAGTCATCGCTCACCTTGGCGATGGTTTCGTGGGTCTTGCGACGCAGCTGGCGCTCCGCGTCGCCGGAGGCCGCTGCGGGCTGCCCCGCTGCCGGGCCGGCTTCCAGGTGCGCATGCACCAGCTTCCACAGTTTGCGCAGAAAGCGGCTCGCGCCTTCGACACCGGCATCGTGCCACTCCAGTGTTTGCTCCGGCGGTGCAGCAAACATGGTGAACAGGCGTACCGTGTCCGCGCCGAAGGTCTCAACCGCGGAGTGCGGGTCGATACCATTGTTCTTGGACTTCGACATCTTGGTCACGCCACCGGAGATCACGGCCTCGCCGGTGTTGCGTTCAACGGCACGCACCACGCGCCCGCGGTCGTCGCGCTCCACGTCGACATCCGTCGGTGCCACCCAGACCCGGCTACCACCGGGGCCCTCCCGGTAAAACGATTCCGCCAGCACCATGCCCTGGCAGAGCAGGCGTTCAAAGGGCTCGCTCGAGGTGACCAGGCCTTCGTCACGCATCAGCTTGTGGAAGAACCGGGCATACAGCAGATGCAGAATGGCGTGTTCAATGCCGCCGACATACTGGTCAACCGGAAGCCAGTAATTGGCCAGCTCCGGGTCCAGCATGCCATCTTCGAAATCGGGGCAGGTATAGCGGGCGTAGTACCAGCTGGACTCCATGAAGGTGTCGAAGGTATCGGTTTCACGCTCCACGGGCCTGCCGTCGAGCTCGTCCTGACGCCATGCCGGGTCGGCCTTGATCGGTGAGATAACGCCGTCCATCTGCACGTCTTCGGGCAGCAATACCGGTAATTTATGCGCTGGTACCGGAATTTCCCCGCCCTCGGGCAGGTTGAGCATCGGGATGGGCGCGCCCCAGTACCGCTGTCGGGAGACGCCCCAGTCACGTAACCGGTAATTCGTGGTGACCCGACCGCGCCCGGCTTGTTCCAGCCGGTCGGCGATGGCGGTAAACGCTTCCTCCGACGTCAGACCGTCAAACGCGCCGGAGTTGATCAAGGTGCCCTTGACGGTGGCCGCGGCCTGGCTGAGGTCGGCTTCGGCGCCGTCTTCTGCGGCTATCACGGGCCGTATCGGCAGCTTGTAGGTGCGGGCAAACTCCCAGTCGCGCTGGTCGTGCGCCGGTACCGCCATGATCGCACCCGAGCCATAGTCCATCAGCACGTAGTTGGCCACCCACACGGGCACCTGCTCACCGTTGAGCGGGTTGATGGCGCGCAGCCCCGTATCCAGTCCGCGCTTTTCCATGGTGGCCATATCGGCCTCTGCCGAGGACTGGGTCTTGCAGGCTTCGATAAAGGCCTGTAACTGCGGATTGTTCTCTGCCAGGGCGCGGGTGACCGGGTGCTCGGCGGCGAGGCACATGTAGGTGACGCCGAACAGCGTGTCGGGCCGCGTGGTGTATACCTCGATGCGTTCCATGCCGGCGACCGGGGTGGTGAGGTCAAAGCCCAGGTCAACCCCGCGGCTCTTGCCGATCCAGTTGCGCTGCATGGTACGGACCTGTTCCGGCCAGTGCGGCAGCTGCTCAAGGTCCGCCAGCAGTTCCTCGGCGTAGGCGGTGATGCGAATGAACCACTGGGGAATTTCCCGGCGCTCCACCAGCGCGCCGGAGCGCCACCCGCGGCCGTCGATCACCTGCTCGTTGGCGAGCACGGTCTGGTCCACCGGGTCCCAGTTGACCGTGGCCATTTTCTTGTACACCAGCCCTTTTTCGTAGAGCCGGGTGAAGAACCATTGCTCCCAGCGGTAGTAGGCTGGCTGGCAGGTGGCGAGCTCGCGCGACCAGTCGAAGCCGAATCCCAGGCTCTGCAGCTGGCCCTTCATGTAGGCGATGTTCTTGTAGGTCCAGGCGGCGGGAGCCGTCTTGTTCTGCACGGCCGCATTTTCGGCCGGCAGCCCGAAGGCATCCCAGCCCATCGGGTGTAGTACGTTCTTGCCGAGCATGCGCTGGTAGCGGGAAATGACATCGGTGATGGTGTAGTTGCGCACATGGCCCATGTGCAGTTTGCCACTGGGGTAGGGGAACATGGCGAGACAGTAGAATTTCTCCCGGCTGTCGTCCTTGTGCACGGCAAAACTCTGCTCGGTCTGCCAGTATTCCTGGGCCGCCTGTTCGAGGATTTTGGGCTGGTAATGGGGGTCCATTGCTTCGGTGTACTCAACTGGTCCGGGCACGGACCTCTGGCAACCGACATGCGGCGGCTGCGGGTCCGGTGCAAAAAAACGCGATTCTATCAGTATTCAGTGCGGGCGGCGAAGGCCGCGGTGCGGGGTGTGCAGCCCGCGCCGCACATCAGGCGAGGTGCAGCAGTGGCAGTCGGTCGCGCAGTGCAGCCCCATCGCCGACAAGATCAGCGAGACTTGTATCATCAAGCTCCCGGTAGAACGCCTCCACGCCCCGGTGGAAAAGCCCCGTTAACTTGCAGGCTCCTGCCAGCGGGCAGCTGTTGGTGGCGGGGTTGAAGCACTCTACAAAGTCGCCGCTGTCCTCGAGTTTCCGCACCACCTCGCCAACTCGTATCCGCTCCGGGGCCATCCCCAGTTGAATGCCACCATGTCGTCCGCGCATGGTCGACAGGTAGCCCAGTTGCCCCAGATGCCGTGCGGACTTCAGCAGATGGGCTCTGGAGATATCGAAGGCGGCTGCGATGTCGGCGATGCGCACCAGCCGCCCTGGGTGGCTGGCACAATACATGAGAATGCGCAGGGAATAGTTGGTGTAGGCAGTGAGGCGGATAGCGGCGACTCCTGAAAAATTTATATTAGTGGTTGCTTATATCGGCCGAATTATAAATACTATATTAGATATCACTTAATGCCGAAGCAAGGGGTTAACCGTGTTTGAATTTTTCGACGCATCGATGCTTGCGCGAATCCAGTTTGCCTTTACTGTGTCTTTTCACATCATTTTTCCTTCGTTTTCCATTGGCCTTGCCAGCTATCTGCTGGTGCTGGAGGCCCTGTGGTTGAAGACGGACAACCCCGTGTATCTGAACCTGTACAAATACTGGCTGCGGATATTTGCCGTGGCATTTGGCATGGGCGTGGTGTCCGGTCTGGTGATGTCCTACCAGTTCGGGACCAACTGGAGTGTATTTTCTGACAAGGCAGGGCCGGTCATTGGCCCGCTGCTTGCCTATGAAGTGCTGACAGCGTTTTTCCTTGAGGCGGGATTTCTGGGCATCATGCTGTTTGGCATGGAGCGCGTAGGTCGGCGGCTGCATTTCCTCGCCACAGCCATGGTCGCGTTTGGCACGCTGTTGTCAGCAACCTGGATCCTGTCGGTCAACAGCTGGATGCAAACGCCCACGGGCCATGCCATGAATGCGCTCGGGCAGTTTGTGCCCGAAGACTGGCTGGCGATAATCTTCAATCCCAGCTTTCCGTATCGCCTGGTCCACATGACGCTGGCTTCGTACCTGACCGTCTCGTTCGTGGTGGGTGGTGTTGGGGCGTGGCACCTGTTGCGGGACACGGCTAACCCGGAGGCGCGCAAGATGTTCTCAATGGCCATGTGGATGGCGACTTTCGTCGCACCGATGCAGATTTTTGCCGGCGACCTGCACGGTCTCAACACACTTGAGCATCAGCCCATCAAGGTAGCCGCCATGGAAGGGCATTGGCAGCGACAGACCGGTGCACCGTTTCTCCTGCTGGCCTGGCCTGATGCGGCGGCAGAGGAAAACACGTTTGAGCTCGGCATTCCCTACGCGTCTGCACTGGTGCTCACCCACGATATCAACGGTGAGACTCCGGGCCTGACTGACGTACCGGCAGCGGACAGGCCTCCGATCGGGATGGTGTTCTGGTCTTTCAGGGTCATGCTGTTGATTGGCACGCTGATGGCACTGATCGGCGTGTATTCCGCCTGGCTGCGCTTGCGTGGCCGACTGTACGACACGCGGTGGTTGCAGCGCGCTGCCGTGTGGATGGGCCCTTCCGGCTTTGTCGCTGTGTTGGCGGGTTGGATTGTAACTGAGGTCGGGCGGCAGCCCTTCACCGTGTATGGGCTTCTGCGCACCAGCGAATCCCTCGCACCTGTGGATGCACCTGCGGTAGCGGCCTCGCTGTTGGCCTTCATCGTCGTGTATTTCGCCCTGTTCGGGGCCGGTACCTATTACATTATTCGCATGATGCATGCACCGCCTGATGGTCAGGGGCCCGAGGCGGGGGCTCCGCTGCGTGCTGCGGGCACAACCCCCGTGGCCTCCCTGAAAACAGCTGCCAGCAAAGGAGGCGCCTGATATGTTGGATTTACCCGTGATCTGGGCCGGGCTGCTGGCCCTGGGCATCTTTATCTACGTGGCGCTGGATGGTTTCGATCTGGGAATTGGTCTGCTATTTCCATTCCTTGCCACGGACCAGGACCGGGATACTGCGATGAACACGGTTGCGCCGGTCTGGGACGGGAATGAGACCTGGCTGATCCTTGGCGGTGGCGGCCTGTTTGCCGCGTTCCCACTGGCCTACGCGGTTGTCATGCCCGCGTTGTACGCGCCATTTATCGTCATGTTGCTGGCACTGGTGTTTCGCGGCGTGGCGTTCGAATACCGCTGGCGCGACAAGGCGCATGAGCGGATATGGGACGCCAGCTTTGTCTTCGGTTCCGTCGTCGCAACCTTTATGCAGGGTGTTGTTCTGGGCGCATTTGTCCAGGGCATTGAAGTTGAAGGGCGCGCCTATGCCGGCGGCTGGTGGGACTGGTTGACCCCCTTTACACTCACGGTTGGTGTGGCGCTGTGTGCGGGTTACGCCCTTCTGGGGGCTGGCTGGCTGGTGTTGAAAACGGATGGAGCGCTGCGCCAGCAGGCGTACCGTCTGGTTAAAAGAGCCGCCATGGGCACGTTCTTCTTTGTCGGCGTGGTCAGTCTGTGGACGCCGTTTCTGTCTCCTGACATCTTTGCGCGCTGGTTCACATTGCCCCATTTTTATTGGTTGGCACCCGTGCCATTGCTCACGATCGGCATCGCGGGCCTCGTGGCCTGGGGCATCCAGCGGCAGCGGGATGCGGTGATCTACCCGGCGACCCTGGGGCTTCTGGGGCTGTGTTTTATCGGCCTCGGTGTAGGCTTCACACCCTATATTGTGCCCCGCGCGATTACCGTCCACGAAGCCGCTGCACCTGATTCCAGCCTGCTCTTCATGCTGGTGGGCGCAGTGATCATGTTGCCGCTCATACTCGGTTACACCGCGTATTCCTACTGGATTTTCCGCGGCAAAGTGCGTCATGGCGACGGAGGCTATCACTGATGCGCGACATTGAAACGCGGCCTGAAGAGGGCAGCCTGGGCAGAAAATGGGCCTGGTTTATAGGCCTCTGGCTCTGCGGTGTGCTGGTGGTGGGCACTGTATCGGCTCTGTTACGCTGGATTTTGCTGCCGTGAGCACACGGAAGAAGGAGGCAATGTGAATATGAGGCTTTGCGTGATGGTGTTTCTGGGTGCCTGCGTCGTACCCCTGGCAAGCGCTGCACAGAACACTGTGGAGGTCGCCGGGCGGTCGGCCGACGCGGCGCTGGATCAGGCCCGACTAACAGCGGGCTTTCAGGCGCTGGAGTCAGCGTGCTTCAGTTGTCATAGCCCTGATGCGTCTGCGGGAAACCGCGTGGCGCCGCCCATGGCGGCGATCAAGAAGCATTACATTCAGCCGGGAACCTCCTACGAGGCTTTCCGGGATCGTCTGGTGAGTTTCGTGCAGGATCCCTCCGCGGAGAATGCGCGCATGCCCGGTGCCATCGACCGGTTTGGCCTGATGCCCAAGATGCCTTTTGACCAGGTGATGGTGGAGGAGATTGCCTACTACATCTACCACAGTGCGTTGGAGGCCCCGGGCTGGTTCGAACAGCATTTTCAGGCCGAACAGCAGCAGCGTCGGCGCCTGGGGCAACCGACGCTGGTGACAGACGCGGATTACCTGCGCCGCGGCAGAGAGGTTGCGATGAGCGCCAAGTCGACTCTCGGCAGTAACCTCCAGCAGGCCATCAGCGCCGGCGGTCCGGTCGCGGCCATCGATTTCTGTCACGACAGTGCGATTCCGCTGACCGAGGGGGCTGCGGCGGAACAGGGCGTTGCGGTTCGACGCGTCAGTGATCGCCCACGCAACCCCGCGAATGCGGCCACTGCCGCGGAGCTGGCCTACATGGCAACGGCGCGGTCTGCGCTTGCGGCAGGCACCGAACCGGCACCCGCCGTGCAGCGAGTGAAGCAGGAGGTTGTGGCGTATTATCCAATCGTCACCAACGGCCTGTGTCTGCAATGTCACGGTAGGCCGGGAGTGGAGTTGCAGGCCGAGACACAGGCCGCGCTGCGGGCGCGTTACCCCGACGATCAGGCAGTCGGTTACGGGGTCAACGAGTTGCGCGGTATTTTTGTCGTGTCCATGCCAGCGCAGTAGCTAGGGGCGGGAATCGCGGGTGGCCTGGCCACCCGCAGGGGCTGCCGGTCTCAGTGCGTGTAGGCTCGGGGCAGCGATGTGGCGGTTGGCAGGTAGCGATCGCGCAGCTCCGTCTGCCGGCTGCGCATTGGCTGCAGGCGGCCGCCGAGGATCACCTGCTCGGCCGATTCCACCAGCTCCAGCGGGTCTCCACTCCAGAGTACCAGGTCGGCCGGGGCGCCGCGTTCGAGGCGGCCGCCGGGAAACCCGAATATCTCCGCCGGATTGCGTGTCAGTGCGGCCAGCGCGGCTTCGGGCCCGAGGCCATTGGCCGCGGCAACGCCGGCCAGCTGTCGCTGCTTGCGCGCATGGTGGGTGCCGGCGCCGGAAAAGCTGACTGTCACCCCAGCTGCGTGCAGCCTTGCGGCGTTGTCCAGCCGTGCGCCCAGCATGTCGAAACTGTCGGGCAGATTCTGCAGGGGATCCAGCAGCACCGGCACCTGCGCCTCGGCCAGGGCGTCTGCCACCATCCAGGCTTCGGCACCGCCTTCAATGACGGCGCGCAAACCGTGGCGCTCGGCAAACGCGATGACCTGCAGAATATCGCTGGCGCGATGTGCGCTGAACACCACGGTCCCGCTGCGCTGGAATGCGTGCAGCGCGGCGCGGCCTTCTCGGGTCAGCAGCGTGTGGTCGCCGTGACGCGGCGTCGATTCGCTCTCGGCGATGGCCTGTTCCAGCACCATCCATTGCGCGGCGCGTGAACCGCCAGCGAGAGTGGACGCGCTTTCGCCCAGCGCGATGAAGAGCACGGGCTCGCCAACGAAGCTCCGGTAGCCGCCGTCCAGAACCACGGTGCGTCCCTGGCCGCCGATGATCGACCCACCGGCCATTGCGCCGAGGAGGCTGTAGCCGAAGCCCTCGATGCGGGTAATCGGAATCGGGCTGGAGTGCGGGTTGTAGGCACTGACCACGTTGAATTCGGGGCGCATGGGTGGTGAGCCCACCTGAGTGACCGCGGAGTCTACAGAGGGCCAGACCATATCGATTTCGTTCAGCCCCAGCGCCGTGATGCCGGCAAACAGGGCGGGGGTCACTGGTCGTCCGGCGGCGTCGAGCTCGGTGCTGTCTGCGGGCGCCCGCAGATGATTGCCAAGTTCCGCAATGCGCCCGTCGCGAATCAGGATGTCCGTAGCGGGCAGCGTACCGGCATCGGTCATCGTGTGTACCAGGGCATTGCGAATCAGTAAGGTGTTGCCGGCGGCCGCGGCCTGGCAGCAGAGCAGCAGTGTGGCGACGATCCATTTGAATCCATTCATGGCTGCACCTCCTGCAGCTGCCCCAACTCAAAGTCGGACACCGGTTGCCGGGCGGGGTCCTTGCGGTCATACAGCAGGGCCCCATCGATGAACACCAGGTCTGCCTTGCTGTAGATACTGAAAGGGTTGTCGCTCCACACAACCACATCGGCCATCTTTCCCGGGGTCAGGCTGCCGGTCATGTGCTCAATACCCAGTGAGCGTGCGGCGTTGGAGGTGATCCAGGCAATCGCGTGTTCAGGAGCGATATCCATGCCGGCGCGGCGGCCCTTGCCCATGGCCTTGGCCGCCTCCTGGTTAAGCCGCTGGATACCTTCAGGAGAATCCGAGTGCACGATCGCGCACCCCCCCGGCGGGCGGTCCACCAGGGCGATGTTCTCCTGAATGCCGTCATAGGCTTCCATCTTGAAGCCCCACCAGTCGGCCCAGAGCGCGCCGCAGACCTGCTGCTGTGCCAGTTCGTCGGCAATCTTGTAGGCTTCGACAGCGTGGTGGAAGGTGCCGATGCGGTACTCGAACTCCTCGGCCAGGGCCAGGATGGTCATCATTTCATCCGCGCGGTAGCAGTGCATGTGGACAATGATCTCGCCCTGCAGCACCCCGGCCAGGGTTTCCAACTTGAGGTCGCGCAATGGTGCGGTCGCTTCCTCGTCACCGGCGGCGAGCTGCGCTTCGTAGCGAGCCCAACGATCGATATAGTCCTGCGCGGCGATCCACTCGGTGCGGTAGTGGGCGACGTTGCCCATGCGGGTGGAGGGCAGCTTGTTGCGCTGCCCATACACGCGTTTGGGGTTTTCGCCGCAGGCCATCTTCAGGCCATGGGGTGCCCCGGGGAACTTCATGCCCTGGTAGCTGGTGCTGTAGACATTCTTCAGCGTGACGCCCCGGCCGCCGAACAGGTTGGCCGAACCGGGAAGGATTTGCAGGGCAGTGACCCCGCCGGCGAGAGCCTTGCCGAAACCCGGGTCCTGCGGCCAGATACTGTGTTCGGCCCAGATGTTCGCGGTCACGGGGTCGCTCATTTCGTTGCCGTCCTGGTGTGCATCGACAGAGGGGCTGGGATAAACACCGAGGTGGGAATGCACGTCAATCAGCCCCGGTGTGATCCAGCGCCCAGAGGCATCGATTTCCCGGGTGCCGGGTGGGACATCACCGTTGCCTACCCAGGCGATTCTGCCGTTCTCGAGCAACAGATCGGTCTGTTCGAGCCGCTGCCCATCACCCGTGAGCAGGGTGGCGTTACGCAGTAGCGTGGGAGCTGAGATGAGCGGGGTGTAGGTGGAAGGGAAAGCGCTTTCTGCCTGCAGGGTGCCGCTGGCACCGAGCAAAAGCAGCGCTGCACAGGCCTGTTTCAGCATGCAGTGGGCTCCGGTTTGGCGAAAAGGTGCGCTTTTTACCAAACCGAAGACGAATATTCCAGTGTCAGTGGCGCTTTCTGTCTGCGGTGTTCAGTCCCGCTCGCGCCACACCGTGTGGTACACAACCAGCATCAACAACAACAGCAGCACGCAACCGCCAAGCACGGGTCGCGGACCGTAGATGGCTGCCGGCGTGCTGCCCAGCATGATGTGGGCCTCGCCGCTGAGCAGCGCTTCCTCAAACTGGGGGCTGCGCTGCAGGACCCTGCCCTGATGATCGATAATGGCGGACACACCGTTGTTGGTGCCGCGCAGCAGGTAGCGCCCGCTCTCCAGTGCACGCATGCGCGCCATCTGCAGGTGCTGCAGCGGGCCGATGGAGGCGCCGAACCAGCTGTCGTTGCTGATCGTCACCAGTACGTCCGCATTGCGTGCGCCCCGAGCGACGAGCCCTGGGTAGACGATTTCGTAGCAGATAAAGGGCGCCACCCGCACGCCATCCGCCAACAGCAGGCTCTGTCCCGGTGGCCCGGCGGAAAAACTCGACATGGGCATGTCGAAGAAGGCGATCAGGCCGCGCAGCCAGTGCTCCAGCGGCACGTATTCGCCGAAGGGCACCAGGCGCTGCTTGTGATAGACGCCGCTGCCGGCACCGAGTGCGACGATGCTGTTGAAGTAGTCTGTACTGCCCGGCTCCCGCCAGGGAATGCCGGTGATCAGGGTACTGTTGCGGCTGGCAAAGCCCGCGGCTACCGGATCCAGGTAGTCGCGGGCCTGCTGGTAGAAGCGTGGCAGTGCAGATTCCGGCCAGACCACAATGTCGTGGTCGGCCTGCGCCGCAATAGCGCTGCTGTACTGCTCCAGAATGCGCGGGTAATAACCCGGCTGCCACTTCAGCGCCTGCGGGATATTGGGCTGGTACAGCGCGACGCGCAGGGGTTGTTCGGTGGCGGGAACCACCCACTCCACACTGCCCAGCGTGCGCCCGCCGAGCCACAGGATGGCCACCACGGTGAGGTAGGTGAGCAGGCCTGCAGGCTTCGGGTTGCGCCAGGCCAGGAACAGGCAGGAACCGCTCACCGCCACCGCGAAGGACAGACCGTACACGCCCACCGCGGGCGCCCAGCCTGCCAGCCAGGTATCGATATGGCCGTAGCCCAGGTAAAGCCAGGGGAAGCCCGTCAGCAGCCAGCTGCGCAAGCCCTCGAACAGCACCCACAGCGCGCCGAAGCCGGCCAGCATGCCGCCGGGCAGGGGGCGCACCCAGCGCACGTAGCACCAGGCAAAGAGGCTGTGCAAAAGCGCGAGCCCGGCACAGAACAGCACCGTGAGAAAGACAGCGAGCGGTACGCTGGCATAACCGTAGACGTGAATGCTGACGTAAACCCAGGACACACCGCTGCCGAACAGGCCCAGGCCGAACAGCCAGCCGCGCCACAGGGCCTGGCGTGGCGTGCAGGTGCTGAGCAGGTAGCAGTAGAGCGCGCAACTGGCGATGCCCGCAGGCCACAGGTTGAAGGGGGCAAATGAGAGGGTGACGAGGCCGCCGGCCAGCAGTGTCAGCAGGGCTATCCAGGCCGGGCGCAGGCCGTGTTCAGGCATGGTTCAACTGCTCAGTGGCCGCATGCGCAGGCTGTGGATCTTGCGCTGGTCCGCGTTGATCACCTTGAATTCGAAGTTTTCGATGCAGGTGACCTCATTGCGCGCCGGCATGTGCCCGAACGCCTGTATCACCAGGCCGCCGATGGTGTCGAACTCTTCATCGCTGAAGGTCGTGCGGAAATGTTCGTTGAATTCCTCGATCGGGGTCAGCGCCTTGATGAAGTAGTCGCCGTCGTCGATGGTGCGAATGAAGTGGTCCTCGTCGACATCGGTTTCATCCTCGATATCGCCGACGATCTCCTCCAGCACGTCCTCAATGGTGACCAGGCCCGCAACGCCGCCGTACTCGTCGATCACGATAGCCATATGGTTGCGGTTCTCCCGGAACTCCCGCAGCAGCACGTTCAGTCGCTTGCTTTCCGGCACCACAACCGTGGGGCGCAGCAGCGTTTCCATGCGGAACTCGCTGTGATCCTTGTTGAGGATTTCCGGCAGCAGGTCCTTGGCCAGCAGTATGCCCTGGATGTCATCGGGGCTCTCGCCCACAACCGGGTAGCGTGAGTGGGCAGAGCGGATGATCTGCGGCAGGATCTCTTCCAGCGTCGAGTCTGCCTTGATCACCACCATCTGGGCGCGCGGAATCATGATGTCGCGGGCCTGCATGTCGCTGACCTTCATGGCGCCTTCCATGATGCTGCGCGCGTCCTGGTCGATCACTTCGTTTTCGGCGGCGATCGCAAGAACGCCCTCCAGATCGCGGCGATTGTGCGGCTCTGACGAGAACAGCAAGGCTATTTTCTCGAGCCAGGAGCGGTCTCCTGACTCGCTGCCAAATCGATCTTCGCTCATGGGGTTACGGGCTCCTCGGAGACGGTGTCTGGGTAGGGGCAGGGAAATCCAAGCGTGGCCAGGATGGCAGTTTCAAGGGCTTCCATTTCGGCGGCCTCGGCCGCTGCAATGTGGTCGTAGCCCAACAGGTGCAGCGCCCCATGTACCGCCATATGGGCCCAGTGCGCCTGCAGGGACTTGCCCTGCGCGGCGGCCTCCCGGGCTACCACCGGGGCACAGATCACGATGTCTCCGAGCAGTGCCAACCCCAACCCTTCCGGCAGGTCAGCGGGAAAGGAAAGCACGTTGGTCGGGCCCTGCTTGCCACGGTAGCTCTGGTTCAGGTGGGCCATTTCGTCTTCGCCCACCAGGCGCAGGCAAAGCTCCGGTGATGGGCTGGGCGCGCGGCCCTGGAGGGTGGTGTGCAGCCAGTTCCTTAAGTCGTCTTCCTCGGGAACCGGCTCGCTACAGGCCGTCTGGATGTCGATGTGGCTGTTCATGGCCGGGTCTTGTCGAGGGTGGTCGCCCTGTCCTCAAACGCGTCATAGGCCTCGACAATGCGCTGCACCATGGGGTGGCGCACCACGTCCTTGTTGCCGAACCAGGTGAAGCCGATGCCTTCGACCTCGGCGAGAATATTGCCCGCGTGGGTGAGTCCGGACTGGATGCCCTTGGGCAGGTCGATCTGCGTGGCATCGCCCGTAATCACGGCCGTGGAACCGAAGCCGATGCGGGTGAGGAACATCTTCATCTGTTCGCGGGTGGTGTTCTGCGCCTCGTCGAGAATGATGAAGGAGTTGTTCAGCGTGCGCCCGCGCATGAAGGCCAGCGGGGCCACTTCGATGATGTTGCGCTCGATAAACTTGTTGACGGTTTCGAAACCCAGCATCTCGTACAGGGCATCGTACAGGGGGCGCAGGTACGGATCGATCTTCTGGCTCAGGTCGCCGGGCAGAAAGCCGAGCTTCTCGCCGGCCTCTACGGCAGGGCGCACCAGCAGGATACGCCGCACACGCTCCTCCAGCAGGGCCTCCACAGCGCAGGCCACGGCGAGATAGGTCTTGCCGGTGCCCGCGGGGCCGATGCCGAAATTGATGTCGTGCTGCTTGATAGTGCGCACGTAACCCTGCTGGTTCTTGCCGCGGGGCTTCACCGATGCGCGCTTGGTGCGGATCACCTGAATGGCTTCGACGGGGGCACCACCGGGCTCTTCGCTGAGCACTTCAATGCCCGCCTGCTGCAATTGCAGGTGCAGTGACTCCGGACTCAGGCCCACGCCCTGGCAGAGCTCGGCGTAGAGGCTTTGCAGCAGTCGCTCGCCCGCGGTCACGGCGGCCGCTGGGCCGCTGAGCAGGAACTGGTTGCCGCGCGCGGCGATGCTGATGCCGAGACGGGACTCGATCTGGCGCAGATGGCCGTCGAACTGGCCGCAGAGCATGGCCAGATGGCGGGTGTCATTCGGTTCCAGGGTGAGGCTTGACTGTGTCGACTCGGGGGTCGGAGATTCGCTGTTCAAATCGCTCGCGGGCCGCTAGGGCATGTGATCATGGGGTTAAGGATATACGCCTTGGCCGACTAGTCAACCGCACGCATCCGGGGTGATTGTGCCAGCTGGCCGCGCAGGGAATTGGGCAAAGCATCGACAATCTCCAAATCGGCGAATTCGCCGATCAGGCTCTGGTCGGTGCAGTGGAAGTTCACAACACGGTTGTTTTCGGTGCGACCCTGCAGTTCACCGGGGTCTTTCTTCGAGACGCCCGTGACCAGAACCCGCTGCACTGTGCCGACCATGCGGCGGCTGATCGCCTGTGCTTCCTGCAGGATGCGCGCCTGCAGGATCTGCAGGCGCTGCTTCTTGACGCTTTCATCCGTGGTGTCCGGCAGCTCCGCCGCGGGGGTGCCGGGGCGCGCGCTGTAGACAAAACTGAACGAGGTATCGAACCCGATCTCCTCCACCAGCTTCATGGTGGCCGCAAAGTCGGTATCCGTCTCGCCGGGGAAGCCGATAATGAAGTCGGAAGAGATACTGATGTTCGGGCGTATGCGGCGCAAACGCCGAATCTTCGATTTGTACTCCAGCGCCGTGTGCCCGCGCTTCATGGCCATCAGGATGCGGTCCGAGCCACTTTGTACCGGCAGGTGCAGGTGGTCGACCAGCTGCGGGATCTCGGCATAGGCATCGATCAGGGCGTCGCTGAATTCCACCGGGTGTGAGGTGGTGTAGCGGATACGGTCGATCCCCGGAATGCGCGCCACCAGGTGCAGGAGTTCGGCGAAGTCCACGATCTCACCGAGGTGGTTGGCGCCCCGGTAGGCGTTCACATTCTGCCCCAGCAGGTTGACTTCGCGCACGCCCTCTCCCGCCAGGTGCGCCACTTCAGCGATCACGTCATCCACCGGGCGTGAGACTTCTTCCCCGCGGGTGTAGGGCACAACACAGAAGGTGCAGTACTTGCTGCAGCCTTCCATCACGGAAACAAAGGCCGTGGGCCCCTCGACACTGGGTTCCGGCAATCGATCGAATTTCTCGATTTCCGGGAAGCTGACGTCGACCACCAGCGTACCCCCCGGGCCGCGCTGCTCCATCATCTCCGGCAGGCGGTGCAGGGTCTGTGGCCCGAAGACCAGGTCGACATAGGGTGCGCGTTTGCCGATTTCGGCCCCTTCCTGACTGGCGACACAGCCACCCACCCCGATGATCAGGTCGGGGTTCTTCTGCTTCAGGTGTTTCCAGCGGCCGAGCTGGTGGAAGACCTTTTCCTGGGCTTTTTCACGGATCGAGCAGGTGTTGAGCAGCAGAACATCGGCGTCCTCGGGGTTGTCCGTCGGGGTCAGCCCATGGCTGGCCTGCAACAGATCGCGCATGCGCGCCGAGTCGTACTCGTTCATCTGGCAGCCGTGGGTCTTGATGTACAGCTTTTTGCTCACTGGGCCTCGTCGGCGCACCGCAGTGGGTGCCTCGCCGGTTGCTGGAAAAAGGGTGGGAATTATACAGAGTTGGCCGCGGGAAACATAGCATTGCGCGGATCCCGGTAGTGGTAATTTATGATGGGAGTGTTAACATTGCGCCCCCCCGGATTCCGCGCAACCCCAGCGGGACCGCCCGGCGCAACGCCCCACGAGGACAGCATGGCCAACCAACCGGTGTACAAGGTGATATTCCACAACGCCAACCAGGTGTTCGAGGTGTTCGCGCGCCAGATCTACCAGAGCGATATGTGGGGTTTCATCGAGATCGAGGAATTCGTCTTCGGCGAACGCTCGCAGATACTCGTAGACCCCGGCGAGGAGAAGCTCAAGCACGAGTTCAGCGGGGTCAAGCGCAGCTATATTCCGTTGCAGGCGATCATCCGCATCGATGAAGTCGACAAGGAAGGGACCGGCAAGATTTCCGAGGCCACGCCCGGCTCGCGCAGCAACGTGGCCACATTCCCCGTGCCCGGTATGCAGCCGCACCACAGCAGCGACGACTGACCTCGCCGGCGGGCGCGGAGCCCGCTGCTGCGGGCCCCCGCCGCCTTTCTTCAGCTATCCAGCCGCTGCTTGATCGAGGCGATTTTCACGCACAACACAAACACGTCCACGCTCGCCTGCACATCGTCCAGTGCCGGGAAACTCGGTGACAGACGGATATTGCTGTCTTCCGGGTCCTTGCCGTAGGGGAAGGTGGCGCCGGCCGGTGTCAGCTTGACTCCCACGTTGGCCGCAAGTTCGACGATTTTGGACGCAAGCCCCGGCAAAGTGTTGAACGATACGAAGTAGCCGCCCTGTGGCGTCGTCCAGTGGCCCATGCCACTGGCTCCCAGTTCGCGCTGCAGGGTGTCGAGCACCGCGTCAAAGCGTGGCTTGAGAATTGCCGCGTGCCCGGCCATGTGCGTGTGCAGCGTGGCCTCGTCCTGCAGGAAGCGCACATGACGCAACTGGTTCACTTTGTCGGGGCCGATGGTCTGGAAAGCCAGGTGTGCCTTGAAGGTGTTGAGATTGCGCTCGCTGGTGCCAAGGAATGCGACACCTGCACCGGCGAAGGTGATCTTGGACGTGGAGCCGAACTGGAAGATACCGTCCATGGTGCCGAACGCCCGCGCGTGGGTCGTGATGCTGTCCAGCGCAGGTGCGTCATCCTGCAGGGTGTGGACCGCATAGGCGTTGTCCCACATCACGACAAAGTCGTCTGACGCGGTTTGCGGCAGCCGTGCCAGACGTTTGACAGTGTCCGGGCTGTAGACGCAGCCGGTGGGGTTTGAGAAGCGGGGCACGCACCAGATGCCCTTGATGTCCGCATCAGTGCTGACCAGCGCCTCTACCTGGTCCATGTCCGGGCCGGAGTCCAGCAGGGGCACGGGGATCATCTCGATGCCCAGGTATTCACAGACGGAAAAGTGGCGATCGTAACCTGGTACCGGGCACAGGAACTTCACCTGGGCACGGTTGCCCCAGGCTGATTCGGCGCCTCGCAGACCCTCGCGCAGGGCAAAATCCATCACCTGGTACATCAGCGTCAGGCTGCTGTTGCCGCCGACCAGAGTCTCTTGCGGTGCTGTCCCCAGAACGTCGGCGAACAGCGCGCGCGCTTCGGGCAGGCCCTCCAGACCACCGTAGTTGCGGGCATCGGTGCCGTCCGCGGCCCGATAATTGCCCTGCAGAATGCCGTCCAGAGCGTCGGACAGTGCGACTTGCGCGGCGCTGGGTTTGCCCCGGGTCAGGTCGAGGTTCAGTTTCTTCGCTGCCAGTGCATCATACTGTTCATGCAGGTCGGCAAGCGCGGCGCGCAGTTCGGCTTCAGTGGCCTTTTCAATATGCACTGTGGACTCCTGTGTCGGACGTGCGGTAGACGGGTCGGGCTCAGCCGCCAAGTATACTCCGCGTGCCGGTCACTGAAAAATGCTGCGGGGTCAATCTCTTGAAATACGCGCCCGCGCGCCCATATCTGGCGGATACCCACAGCATTGGACACAGGCAGCCATGAGCAAGCCCCAGCAATTTGCCGAGGATGAGCGCGACGCGAACGCGTCGGGCAACCAGGCCCCGGCGGTGGCAAACGATATTCTCCCGGATACACTGTACGTGATTCCGGTACCGCAGCGACCCTTCTTTCCCGGGCAGATACAGCCGGTCGCGATCAATCCGCAGGAATGGGCCCCGACACTGGAGGCGATTGCCGCCGAGGGCCACGGGTTGGTGGGCCTCAGTTATGTTGACCAGCAGGGCCCGGACAGCGTGGGGCCCCGCCAGTTCCCCGAGATCGGCTGCGTCGCACGCCTGCACAGGCCGCCGGGCACCACCGGCCCCGGTCAGTTCCTGGTGCAGGGCGTGAAGCGCTTTCGCATCCTGCGCTGGCTCACCGACAAGGCGCCCTACCGGGTTCAGGTTGAATACCCGCGCAGCACGGGAGACCGCGACAGCGACGAAGTGAAGGCCTACGCGATGGCTCTGATCCAGCAGATCAAGGAGCTGTTGCCGCTCAACCCGCTGTACAGCGAAGAGCTTAAGCACTACATGGCAAACTTCAGTCCCAACCAGCCCAGCCTGCTGGCGGACTTCTCGGCTGCGCTCACGACGGCCAAGGGTGACCAGTTGCAGGAAATCCTCGACACGCTGCCCTTGCTGGCCCGCATGGAGAAGGTTCTGCTGCTGCTGCGCAAAGAGCGCGAAGTGGCCGAGATGCAGACCCGCATCACCAGCCAGGTCAATGAAAAAGTCTCCGAGCAGCAGCGGCAGTTCTTCCTGCGCGAGCAGCTGAAAGTCATCCAGAAGGAGCTTGGGTTGTCCAAGGACGACCGCAGCACCGACCTTGAGCTGTTCGAGGAGCGCATGGCGGCCCTCAAGCCACCAGAGCCCGTGCGTGCGCGCATCGCCGAGGAAATACACAAGCTATCGGTGCTGGAGACGGGGTCACCTGAATACGGCGTGACGCGCAATTACCTCGACTGGGCTACACAACTGCCCTGGGGTATCACCTCGGCGGACAAGCTGGAGCTTGCCCATGCTCGGGAGACACTGGACGCGCATCACGACGGGCTGGACGACGTGAAGCGGCGCATACTCGAGTTTCTCGCCGTCGGGGCATTCAAGGGCGAGATCAGCGGGTCCATTCTACTGCTGGTAGGGCCGCCCGGGGTGGGCAAAACCAGCATCGGGCGCTCCGTGGCAGACGCACTGGGGCGCGAATTCTACCGTTTCAGCCTGGGTGGCATGCGCGACGAAGCGGAAATCAAGGGCCACCGCCGCACCTATATCGGCGCCATGCCCGGCAAGTTTGTGCAGGCGCTGAAGGATGTGAAGGTGGCCAACCCGGTGATCATGCTCGACGAAATCGACAAGATCGGATCGTCGTTCCGGGGCGACCCCGCTTCGGCACTGCTCGAGGTGCTGGACCCGGAGCAGAACGCGGAGTTTCTGGACCATTACCTGGATATGCGGGTAGACCTGTCCAAGGTCCTGTTCATCTGCACCGCCAACCAGCTGGACAGCATTCCCGGGCCGCTGCTGGACCGGATGGAGGTGCTGCGGCTCGCGGGGTACATCGCCGAGGAGAAGCTGGCCATCGCGCGCAACCACCTGTGGCCGCGGCTGTTGCAGCGTCACGGTGTCAGCGCTGACCAGCTCAAGATCAACGACGCCGCGCTCAAGACCGTAATCGAGAGTTATTGCCGGGAGGCCGGTGTGCGCAACCTGGAAAAGCAGCTGGCGCGTATCATCCGCAAGTCCATCGTCAATCTGCTGGAGGGCGGTGAACAGCGCCTGCGCATCGGCAAGAAGGATATCGAAACACTGCTTGGCCAACCGGTGTTCCACAGCGAGAAGCTGCTGCGCGGCCCCGGTGTGGCTACCGGGCTGGCCTGGACCGCGATGGGCGGTGCAACCCTGGCGATTGAATCCTCCAAGGTGCACACCCTGAACAGGGGGTTCAAGCTCACCGGACGCCTGGGGGAGACCATGCGGGAATCCGCGGAGATTGCCTACAGCTATGTGGTGTCGCACCTGCGTGATTTCGACTGTGACTACGATTTCTTCGACACCAGCCTTGTGCATCTACACGTGCCGGAGGGTGCCACACCCAAGGATGGCCCCAGTGCGGGTATCACCATGGCGACGGCACTGATTTCCCTGGCGCGCGATGAGCGGATCAAGCGCCCGCTGGCGATGACCGGTGAGCTGACCCTGACGGGCCAGGTGCTGCCGGTGGGTGGCATCCGCGAGAAGGTGATTGCGGCGCGGCGCATGAAGATTCCGGAGTTGATTCTGCCCGCGGCCAACCGGCGTGATTTCGACGAGTTGCCGGCCTATTTGCGGGAAGGGCTGGAGGTGCGCTTTGCGCGCAACTACCGGGAGGTCTTTGAGTATGTGTTTCATGAGCATCGGTTAGAGAAGGCGTTGCATTGAGCACAGGGCTGGGCTGTGCTCTGGCTTCCGGGCTTCCGGGCTTCCGGGCTTCCGGGCTTCCGGGCTTCCGGGCTTCCGG